>JAYYHB010000084.1:0-8046 GCA_036157095.1 Pseudomonadota bacterium | reverse complement strand
GACGGCGTTTTAGTTTCTTCGGAGCTGGAGACTTACCGGGTATTGATCCAACGTTATTCTATGGAGGGGCGGTCGTGGGAAATATTTATACCGCCGAGTCAAATCCCAAGGCCATCAGAGCGGGCATACCGGATAGGATTCTATCGGGAAGCATTCTCTACGATTTCAGCGAGAATATTTCTGGGTTCGCGAGTGTGACCGATGTCACAAGTGTCTACTCGGGTTACTCACAGGCAGTCAAACTGCCCGCTTATACCCTGGTTAATGCAGGGATCAAATTCGACATTGGTGATTGGTCTTTCACCGTTAATGGTAAGAACCTAACGGATGAACGCTACTTTAGGTCGAATTTTCCGAACTTGTTTGGAAGCACTATTGTTCTTCCAGAATTACCAAGACATTATCAAATCAACGCGTCGTTCAAGTTTTAGCTAAAACGTCCAAAAAAGGGAGCTTCTAGCTCCCTTTTTTATTTCTAGGGTGGCAGCCACTCTTCTACTGGTTTTTCTTGGTCTACCTATCCCCTTGCGGCCGCATATCGCGTATCTGACGCTAAGGGCATGTCCGGTACGTCTAGGCAATCTTCAGTCCAGACCCAAACCCGCCACAGCATCCTGCTCAAGTCTTCGTAGGGGCTGCGTCCGTGCATGACGCGGTAGTTATCTACGATAACGACCTGACCTGGAAGCAGTTTGAACTGCGGGGCCAACTTTGAGGCGTGATCAATGCTTGTGTGCCACAAATCGATCATCTTCTGATCCGTCTTCTGGTCTTTTGAGGTAAGAGCTGGGCGCTGCTCTAGCGTTCTCCTTACCATGGTTCTGCCGAAGCCATTGTCCATGCAAATTGGGCTTAATGAGGTCTGCATGCCGGTTTCTGTTTGATCAATTTCTCGCACTCGCAATGCTGACGCTGCCCATGCTAGCTCGGCGTCCGCTGCCAAGGCTTCGAGAACCTTGTATCCATCGACGAGCATACTTTCCCCGCCAATTTCAGATTCCTGAACACAACTAAGCAGCATGAAATCGGGATAAAGATCACCATAAGCGAACCCATCTGTATGGCAAGGGGTCGTTTTCAAATTAGTTGCTTGAACCCGTGTTATATCGTGTTCTCCTCCTTCGAAAACTCTGGCCCCGTCCGGCAGCGCTCGCAGGCGGTCGCCGAACATCTCTCTGGCGAAGGCTCGCGTTCCAGCCTCGGTGCAATCAATATGCTCGAAAATCACTGCTCCCGTCGTCTGAAGTTCTTCTCTAGCTTCCTTAAGATCAGTGACGATTCGCGGAAGCACTCCGCAAGACTCAAAACTCATAAGATTTCCTTCGCTTTAATTTTCTCTGGTTGCGTAATCCGATGTGCCTCGCACGACGGATCGATTAAACGCTTATTTCTTTGTATGCCGCCTGAAGCGCTCGAGTGTCAAAAATTTCCGTCGCAGGGGGGAGATTTGTTCTGCCCGTCGCGCGCAAGGAGGGGTACATGCTTTGTTCTACTTCCGCCGGATCAATCCAAAAAATGCCTTTCTCTTCAGTCAATGCACTTTGCATGTATTCAAGTTGAATCTCGTTTTGTATTAGTTGTTGATCGATTTCTAGGCCAAGATCTCGGCCGGGTCCGTTTACCACTAGCTTTGGCGCAAATTTGGGGTCTTTCGCGTTGTAAAGCCAGCCTTTAATTGTTGCTCTCAAAAATCCAACGACGGTATCAAATTCAGCTTCTAAGAATTTGCGCGTGCAAAACATCATGTTCGCATATCCGGCTAATCCCAGTTCTGCCCAACTGGTAAAGAAAAAATCTTTTCCTTCCTCCATCCCATACTCGGTTTGCAGAGTAATAGGTTGATTCACCGCAAATGCCGAATAAGCGTCGCCTTGTCCTTCGACAAGAGCGGCTACGGAATACCCCGCAGGGAAATACTCGTAATCGATGGGCAGATCCGCCATTGTCAGGACGGCGTTTACAATCGTCTCCACGCCATCCTGTCCTAAAAAACGGCAACCTACTAAATCCTTGGGAGACAATATCGGGCGCTCCGCTAACGAGATAATGCCTCCGGGCGAGCGCTGGTATTGTGCTCCTACGATGACCAAGTCATTCCCTAGTAGCACGGCATCCATAAAGCGACGGAAGTCGTTGTCAAATCCAAATTGTGCATTGCCTGCCGACACACTTACAGACGGCATGGGCGAGTTAGGTCCTCCGGATAAAAAAGTTGGTCTCATGCCCTCGTCTGAGTAATAGTTCATATGTTCTGCTACAAATAATCCTGCGTACTCGACGTTCTTTATCCAGGCCAGTGCCACTCTGGGCACCTCGACGTTGTAGTTTGGCCCAGATTTGCCGCAACCTCCGATGGCAGCCAGCACTGGCGCCGCCGCCATAGACGCAAGAAAACGACGGCGATCAAAGTTCAACATGCTCACTTATTTATTCTCCGGGCGATCGCCCCTTAACCTTGCCAAGTTTTTCGATACCTTTTGTCAAACTGACTAAAAACAACGAAGAATATTACTGATAAGGCTGAGGCTAACAAGGCCGCGGCCCATGACCTATCCATTTGCATATCGCTGCGCGCGCGAATCATGACGTACCCTAGCCCGTCGCTACCGATTAAAAACTCTGCGACCAATGCCACGAGTAGTGCCGTTGGGGCAAGTAATTGCAAGGCGGTTAAAATATTTGGGACGGCGCTGGGCATAGCGACATAGCGAAAAAAACGCCACCCGCTTACGCCCTTGGTCGAACAACCTACGGAGCGACAAAAATCCTTTCTGACTTGCGTTACATCGTTAAATCCAGAAAGAGCGAACACATAGCAAGGGAAGAATGTTAAAAATGTTGTGACGATCAGTACTGTATGGGTTCCATATCCCGAAATTCTGACAATAATTGGCACGAAAGCTACTACTGGAATAGATCGAATGAGTAAGGCTGCGGGAGTTAACAGGCCGCTCAAAACTGGAGCAGTCCAGGACAAGCAGGCGGTAGCAAAACCGAGCACTAAGCCTAAAGCCAGACCGCCAGACGCCGTTAGGGTAGTTCGTGCGGCCTCAACTGCGAAGAATTCTGCATCATTGATGAGCGCTAACAGAACCGCCTTAGGAGACGGTGCGACTATGGTGTTTAGGTTATTAACAGCCACTAACAGCTGCCAAACAAGTAATAGCAATAAGATGCCCCAATAACGGGTCCAAAACTGCCTGATGCGCGCGCCTACCATCCGAATCGGGGCAGTAGTTTTTGTTGAACGATAACCAAGACGAAATAGCCCGCAGCAGACATCGCCGTTCCTAAAAACGCCGCTGACCAGAGCAGGGTGATCTGAAAGTTCTGCATCGAACTCACGATCAGGACGCCTAGGCCTGCCGGCGCTCCGAACCACTCCCCCAGAATGGCACCAAGCACAGCCGCACTTGTTCCTAGCTTTAAGCCGTCGATGAAGCTCGGTAATGCGTTAGGAAATAACACGAGAATCAATGCCCGCCAACGGTTGACGCCGTAAGTGTGAATCACATCGTGATGTACGCTTGGCAGTCGCTCAAATCCGCCGAGCACAGCCACGAAGACGGTAAAGAATACCGCCAATGAAGCCGTTGTCATTGGCGTGAGTTGTTCCCCGACAGTTACAATTAGCAGAGGTCCAAGCGCAATTAGGGGTATCGCATTTACAAATGTGGAAAGGGTGTCTAATCCTTTTTTCAATGGCGGCCAAATCTGTCCAGAGCATGCAATGCTCCAGCCGATCATTGAGCCGATAATAAAGCCCCAGATAGCGTTTGTGGCAGTTACGGTGGCGCTGCGCAGCAACAATTCGTAACTGCGAGGTTCTAGGGCGAAGGAAACTATTGCAGATATCGGGGGTAATCCCTTGCCTAACCACTCTTGCTGGCCCGCTATCTCCCAGCCAAGGAATAAAACTCCCAGCCCCAAGATCCACTTACTTGAATTTGCTATAGGTCTCATGTCGCAACCCCGGGCATGCACACCTCGTCTAGAGCGGCGGTGAGCTTGGCAAGTAAATTTAAAAAAGACTGATCTCGCATTGTTTCCAATTTGCGCGGTCGCTCAAGCTCAATTGGTTCTATAAGTGCTAACCGCCCTGGACGGGGACTCATCAGGCAGACTCTATCCGCGAGAAAGATGGCTTCTTCGACGCTATGGGTCACGAGTATCGTGGTTGTCGGTTTTTGGCTCCAGATGCGTTGAAGCTCGTTATTCATTAGGCGTCTCGTCACGGCATCTAAAGCCCCGAAAGGTTCGTCGAGGATCAGAACCCGAGGCCGTAGGACCAAAGAACGGGCAATACTAATGCGCTGCTTCATGCCGCCGGATAATTGTTTTGGCAATGCTTCTGCAAAGTCTTGAAGACCCACCAGAGTTAGGAGTTCATCGACACGGTCCTCATCTACAGGTAGGCCTGCGAGTCTGAAAGGAAGAGCAACATTTTTCTTTGCGGTAAGCCATGGCATTAATCCATGTTCCTGCATTGCGATACCAAGGTTGTGGTGTTTGATACATTCTTCGGGAGTCTCTCCTGCGATGGAGATACGCCCATGGCTAGGTTGTTCTAGTCCTGCCAACATCCGCAATAAAGTGCTCTTACCGCACCCAGACGGTCCGATCAGGGCAATAAATTCTCCTCCGGCAATCTCAAGATCGACGTGTCCCACCGCTTCAATGGATTGGCCGTTCGTCAATTCGAAACGTTTTCGCACCTCTTCGATTACGATGCTAGATGTGCCTTTCTCGTCGGCCGCCATTGATCCCTCTTTTCGACTAGGAAAACCTCATCAGTACCCGCGGAGAATAGATTTGATCCGAGGCATGACCCATTGAAAATTGCAAGATACAGATTCAGCGTGATGCGTTTTTGTAAAAAGTGCCAATGCCATGGTCTGGCGCGTAGCGTTCACCAGCATACCACGAGCCCCTCACGTGTCGGCGCCTGCCGGAAAGACCGTCCGCGGTGCCCCGTGCAGCGGCATGCCAGAGACGGTAATCATGTAAAATAATGTCTCCTCGGTCCGCAAAAACAGGTACTTCGCCTTGAACATGATCGAAGGCCCAAGAACCTATTTCGTCCTTGTGGACTTCGACTTTGTGAGAACCTGGCACAACGCGCAGAAAGCCATTTGCTGCGGATGTTGGGTCGATGTGAATTGTGAAGGCAAAGCCTGGCCAAGCTTTACTACCTTCATCTGAGTTGTAATCTGCGTGCCATCCAATCCTAGAATACTTGGAACCTTCATCTGTTCTGGAATCTTGGTAAACGACACCAAATCGCGCGTAGTCGTTTAACCAACAATCACTGTGATTGAATACCTCGCTTGCAAAGGTTTTCAGAAGTGGCGATTTGGCGACGGACAGCGCTGTTGCAGATAGTTCGGTGCAGTTGATGACATAATGACGGAAGGGCTCCCCTTCGAAGGTCGCTCCTGGCTCGTCCAAGAGCTCTGTACCATAACGTTCATCGAGTTGTCCGTTAATTAATTTGTTCTGCGCCGTTCCGAGTTCTTCCTCGATTTTGTCGAGCTCGGCAGATGGAACAGCATTCTGTATAACCACAAAGCCGAGTTCTCGGAATGCTTTAACGGCCTGGTCTAAATCGTCGACATCGAAGGCAGTTGTCGAATCCATATTGAAAATCCTCCCTGGCCCACTGACAAAGCTTGCTCGCTAAGGTCATCACCGGTCCCTTCTTTTAATCTAGTTCGATGATCAACCCGTAAGGTTTTTTTGCAAAAACGATGCCACGCTTCGGGGCTTCATTTGCTCTGGGTAAGACTGCCGCAAATTATAAAAGACAGTCAATTTGCACAAAGATCGGACACGCTGTGCCTTCTGATGGTGCGAGGATCATTTAGACGCTGAAGAAAATATCGCTTAGGTTATCGTTCAAAACGCCGGTGCACTTCTGTAACGAGCGGGCGTTAGGTAAACGACGCAAGTGGTGCGCTCAGAAAGAAGAGTTATTTGGATTGGCTTTTTTTTTGCAGTCCGGTAGAAGGTAGAAGTTCGTACGTTACGCTAAGGCGCTGAAAAAAGGACGGTAACCATTTTGAGTTTTAACCGAATGACAAAGAGTTTCTGTGTGAAGGTAGGACGCGTTCTCATGCTTTTGCTGGCAAGTCTGGCGCTTTTATCTGCAGGCTCGTCTAGCCATGCCAAGAGTGCCGCGACCGGCTTTGCAATTGCGAAGAATGATCCTGTGAAATTGCGCAACTTTTTGCTACGAATGCCAAAGGGTGGAGACTTGCATAATCATCTTACTGGGACGATTTACGCAGAATCGTATTTGGGTTGGGCAGCGGAAGACGGTAAATGCTGGGACTCTTCTGCTAGATCGATTGTGCCGGGCCCCTGCTCCGACGACGCGATTTCTTTTGCCGACGTCTATCCGGGAGGACGCCTAACCCCACGGCTTACTATTGACCCAATTATTGATTCACTTTCGACGCGTAATTTCAGGTTGCGCGGTGAGTCCGGCCATAATCAATTTTTCGCCACTTTCGCGCGATTTGCAGAAGCTACTATCGGCCGCAGAGGAGAGATGCTGGCCGAAGCAACGCATCGAGCGGGGCGACAAAACATAGTCTATCTTGAACTAATGCAGAGCACGGGAATGCTTGAGGCCGCCTTATTAGGCAAGGCTACTGCGAATTTGGACGAAGAGCTGGGCATGCGCATTGATCACGGCCAGCTCGATAAAATTGTCGCTAACGTTGTGGGTGAGCTAGACGAATGGGAGGCCAAGGCTCGGGAAGTTAACAACTGTGAGAGCGAACAGGCAAGTCCTGGATGTGACGTAAAAGTAAGATATTTAGCTCAAGTATTGCGAATTTGGGCCCCTGAGGAGGTCTACGCACAAACCGTTTTAGCATACAAGCTAATCAAGGCTGATCCTCGTATTGTTGGGCTCAACTTCGTCGCGCCTGAGGATCATCCTATCGCCTTACGCGATTACAGCATGCACATGGAGTTCATTCGAGAAATCGGCACCATGTTTCCCGAGCAGACGAGAGGGATAACTCTTCACTCCGGTGAACTGGCGCTTGGGCTGGTTCCTCCCGAACATTTAGGCTGGCACATTACAGAAGCGATTGAAGTAGCTGGCGCCCGAAGGGTCGGCCATGCTGTAGACATCGCTCACTCTCCTGACCTCTACAGGCTGCTAAAAAAAATGGCTGAGGACGAGATCATGGTAGAGATTAACCTTACAAGCAATGATGTGATACTTGGGATCAAATATCCTTACCACCCCTTCGAGTTATACATGGAATATGGTGTGCCCATGGCATTGTCCACGGACGATGAAGGGGTTTCTCGTATCGATTTAACGCACGAATATCAGCTGGCTACGCAGACGTTTGACCTCAACTACGCAAGACTGAGAGCGCTATCGAGGAACGCTCTTCAGTACAACTTTTTGCCAGGAGCTGCATTATTCGAGGATACATTCGCCGGTGAAATGGTCGATCCCTGTGCGGGAGAGTCGGCGGCCGATGACGGGGTTTCTGTGGATTGTCAGGTTTTTCTCGATAAGAACGAAAAAGCCGCTTTACAGTGGGATTTAGAGAAACGATATGCGGCTTTTGATGAATCTTTCAAGTAGCGAGCCGTGAGGGTTTGCCAGAGATCAGTGGATTAGCTTATCAGCTACGATAGCGATAAGGGCTCCAGTTGCGACGGGAAAGCCCAACAAGATAGAAGCGTATGCCGGTGTCTCTATTCCCAGGCTTAGTAGCAGTTTGGGTAAAAATATTAAGCCAAAGGCGCCGCAGATTGAGACGATTAATACACGTAGACCTTTTTGCTTTGCGTGGGCGCGTACGATCTCGAGGCCGGTGTAAGCTATCATCGCGAAGAGAAACGCGGTGGTAGAGTTGAGCACACTACCTGGTATGTTTACCACCAACGAGCTTACAGCTGGTATAGAACCTAGCACTATTAGAAACAGTGCCAGCAGGTACCCTACTTGTCTGCTGGCAATTCCAGTGAGCCGAATCACAGCATTATTTTGACTGAAAGTCGTGTTGGGAAAGGCAC
>JAYYHB010000083.1:0-3055 GCA_036157095.1 Pseudomonadota bacterium | reverse complement strand
GGTATGCGTACCTTTCAGATTCCAGATGCCAGACCGCCGAGTGAGTCGGTTCTGGCCTTGGGTCATGAAGTATTAGCGAGCGCCAGCGAGTTGCTGGCGCTGCTCACCGTGCCCGAGTCTTAGTCTGCAGACAGACCGATGATTTGTGCTGGAGTCAGTTCTAGCGCGCGGGCGACGTGATTGAAGAAGGTCACCTCATAATCACTAACGCGTTCGTCGGCGTGGATCACTTCGAGCAGTGCATCCAGGGTGTTTTTGCGATCCTTGGCGGTCAGCTTGCGTGAGCATTTGTGCAGATAACGCTCGAAGGGTGCTTGCTCGTACAGGCGCGAGTTTGCTGCGACACGCACGTTCGCAGCGGTGAACTTTTCACCCGTTCGCTCATGGAGCACTTCGCGCACCTTGGTTACCTCTACCGACTTAATGTTGGTATCCGATGCGGTGGCGCGAGCCAAAGTCATGAGAAGTACTTCTTTGGCTAGCAACTTCTGTTCCGCCCGCGAAAGCGCCGAGCCGCCGAATAATTTTTTGATACCGGACAGTTTAACAATGCTCATTGATCCCCCTGTGCTGAATTGCCTTTGGCATGGCGGCGAGTATACCCCAACAATTATTCGTTAGGGCCAGTTCGTTGTCGGACACTGCTTGGGAATCGCCGCGGTTCAAGCATTTGCCCAGGCTTTAATAAGGTGATGCGCGATAGCTCCGGGGCCTGGAATACGCAGGTTGGGGTTATCGCCGGCGATGGCGGACAGAACCTGAGTTCGGTCGAACCAGGCCACGTCGGCCATCTCCTCGGTGTCGATGACAATATCCTGGTTCAGGGCAATCCCGTGACAGCCGATCATCAGCGAAGATGGAAAGGGCCAGGGCTGGGAAGAGTGATAGCTTACTTGTCCAACACTGATGCCTGCTTCCTCTTTCACTTCTCTGCGTACAGCTTCTTCCAGGGATTCGCCCTGATCGACAAATCCTGCTAATGCCGAGTAAAAGTTGCTTTGCGCCATTCGGCCTTGAGACTTGCCGAGCAGACAGAACTCGCCCTTGGCGTCGTTCTGAATCAACATGATTGCCACCGGATCAGTGCGGGGAAAGATATGCTTGTTGCAACTATCGCATTGACGTACCTGACCGCCCCGACTTGCTCGGCTTGGGTTGCCGCAGACAGCGCAGTAAGGGTTGCGTTGATGCCAATCGAGCATGGCTCGCGCTTGGCTGACAATGCCAGCATCTTCAACGCTAAGCCCCGCCACAGCCTGCCGGCAATCGCTGAAAGCTTCGATAGGGCTAGGAGTTACTTCCGCAGCCAGGCTAGCGGCAAAGTGACCCGCGCCGTTTTTAAGTCCTAAAAAGACCAGGCTTTTTAGTTCAGAAGGTAGGGCGCTTTGGGGAATCCAAGCGAGAGAGCCGAAGGCATTCGTAGCAACTTTAAGTTGATGAAAAACCAAGAATCGGCTCGTATCCGAGCGCTGAAGCGCGCCTAACGCCGCTTGATCCTTGCGTAAGTGCTGGGCGCGATCTAGCGGGTTGCCAGCAAAGGTGTGAACGAAATTTGGATCAACGGTATACATCAGATCAGCCTAACAAGTGAAAGTCTTACCTTCATGGGATTTTTCACACCGCCGCAGATAGCCTCCATGCAAATGAAATAGGGTATTCTTTTCAGCTTTCTGCAAGTAAAGAACTGAGCAAGTCTATGTACCAAGATATTGAGCGCATCCCTTTTGGTAAGACCGGTCATAAAAGCAGTCGTGCCATCTTCGGTGCCGCCGCATTGGGCGCGATGAAACAAGACCGCGCAGATCGTACTCTGGAGCTTATACAACAGTGGGGTCTGAATCATATCGACGTGGCTGCAAGCTACGGAGAAGCAGAGCTGCGATTGGCACCTTGGTTGAAGCACAATCGAGATTCAGTGTTTCTCGCTTCGAAGACTGGCCACCGGACTTATGAAAAAGCCAAGCAGCAAATTCATGCTTCTCTAAATCGGATGCAGGTAGACCAGATTGATCTAATTCAAATGCATAATCTTACCCAGGCAGACCAATGGGAAACTGCCATGGGTCCGGGCGGGGCCATGGAGGCGCTGCTTGAAGCGAAAGAGCAGGGGCTGGTGCGTTTTTTGGGGGTGACGGGGCACGGTACCTATGCGGCTGCGATGCATATGCAAAGCCTCGAAGCCTACCCCTTCGATTCCATCTTGGTGCCCTATAACTACACCATGATGCAGCAGCCCCAATACGCTCATGACTTCGACGCTCTTTACGATATGTGCCAAGCCCGTGGCGTTGCTATGCAGACCATCAAGGGGATTGCTGCCCGACGCTGGCAGGATGGCGACGAGGAAAAGCGTTTTAGCTGGTATCGCCCGATTACCGATGCCGATGCCATGAAGCGCGCTATCGATTTTGTGCTGAGCCGGGAAAATTTATTCATCAATACTAGCAGCGATGCCACATTGCTGGAGCGATCTCTCGAAGCGATTGCGCAACCAACCGCAGAGGTAGACTTGGCCCTGTTGACCGAAGATGCCCAACGCTTGGGAGTAGAGGCATTGTTCGTCAGGGATGTATCCGACGACGTGATCATCAGCGCGGGCTGACTACAGCGACCCCGCAGGGGCGCTTAGATAAACTAGGGGGTAACAATGGGTCAAGAGCATTGGCAGGTTCGCCGGCTAGCCGGGTCCTTAGGTGCGGAAATTACGGGTTTGGACTTAAACGAAATTGCGAGCGGTGATCAGGCGGGTATCGACGCCGTCAGTTCGCTTCTTCTGGAACATCAGGTGATCTTCTTTCCCGGTCAGCAGATGGACATAGACAGCCATGTGGCGCTCGGTAAGCGCTTCGGCAAGATTGAAAATCATCCCAACCTGAAGAACCCCTTCACTCAACATGACGAGGTGTTCGAACTGGCAGCGACTCATGGTGGCGTGGCGGATGAGTGGCATACCGACATCACCTTTGAAGACCAGCCGTCGATCATGTCCATCTTGCACATGGTCACCTGCCCTGAATTTGGCGGTGACACCATGTGGACCAACCTGCATCAGGCG
>JAYYHB010000082.1:0-5551 GCA_036157095.1 Pseudomonadota bacterium | reverse complement strand
GCCGCTGATATCCCCCACGCCTTTGGCGGCGCTCTCGCGCTGGCTTGGTGCACGGGCAGCGCTAGAGGCACCATAGACATCGACATAAACCTATTTGTCGGCAAAGATCAGATTGAAACCGCTTTGGCCGCATTACCCGCTCACGTCTCTTGGCGGCAGAGCGACGTTAAACGCCTGAAGCGAGATCTTCAGCATCGACTATGGTGGGACAACACGCCATTAGATCTGTTCTTTAACAGCACCGATTACCATCACGGTTTGCTGGAGCGAATTAACTGGGAGGACTTTGCCGAGACCAAAATCCCCTTCATAAGCTGCCAGGATTTAGCGGTCTTCAAAGTCTTTTTCGACCGCACCAAGGATTGGGCTGACTTGGAGGCTATGCATGAAGTAGGCACCCTGGATGGCAGATTCGTGACGGACGTCATCCACCAGTATTTGGGTAACGAGGAACCGCAGCTGGCGCGACTCGCCGAAATACTCGAAAAGGGATCTAACTAGGCGTAGCGATATATCCCCAAACCCTGTCCGCGCCAAGCTTTGCCAGATGTTGGCCAAGTTTTGCCTGCCAGTAAAACTCGTTGCCCCATTCGTCCCGCCAGGCCCACAGTCTGCGAGTAAAGTGGTGTAGGCGGTGTTCGTAGGTATAACCCATGGCGCCGTGCACCTGATGCACCTGTTCGGCAACAATCCCGACGGCCTCGCCCACTCGTGCCTTGGCGGCTGCCACTTCTTGTTCGAAACGATCGGTACCCATGGCATCAACACCCGCATCCGCAGCGCGTTGTGATGCTGCTACCTCGGTGCCGACGACTGCCAACGAATGCTGTATGGCCTGAAACTTACTAATGGAGCGACCAAATTGACTGCGCTCTGCGGCAAATTGCAGCCCTAAATCAAGCACCGCCTGCAGACAGCCTGCCATAAGGTTTGTGCGCGCCAGCGCCATTTGCGCATAGGGTAGATCCTCTAACTCGATCCGCCGGCTGACCGCTCCAGCGACCATGGTGTCACGCGGCTCTCCGGCGAGATTGGCACCCCGCTGTTGCAGGGTAGCGGCGTCGAATACGCTGACGTCGTGGCTTCCCGCCTCAACACTAAGTACGGGCGACACTTGCCGACCCCAGGCAACCTGCACCAGCGAATCACCCGCTTGGGTACCGATGCTGGCAAAGCCTTGAGCTGGCGCACTGGCCCCCAGCCAGCGGTTTGCGAGCAAAATTTCCGCCATCGGCAGTGGCGCTGCATAGCGGCCGCATACTTTCAAAAAGGCAAACAGGTCTTTCGTTTCGGTACCGCTGTTTGCGCTACCCAGCTGGTGGAAGCCATTCTCGACAAGCTGCCGCCACAGATCGCATGGAAAAACCCCTTGCTCCGTCGCGTCCCACAAGCTTTTGTCGCAGTGATCGGTAAAGATCTTTTCGGCGGTATCGATAATAAGTTGTGATGTATCCATATCCCTTCCCAGATAGTCTTCTCCAAGCGCTGCTTAGCGCAGCCCCAGGCCACGGGCGATGACGCCGCGCATAATTTCCCGCGTACCTCCACGCAGAGTGAACGAGGGCGATAGCATTAAGGTCTCTTCGAAGGTTTCGCGAAACAGACGCTGCTTGTCTGGGTCTGCGGCACTAAAATCTGGCGCTACCAGTCGCGCTATTTCCGGCAACAGCTTTTCAAAATTATTGCCAAGCTCCTTTACTAATGCCGCTTCCACACTGACATCCTTGCCAGCCTCTAGCATGCCCGCAACAGACAATGACATACGCCGAAGGGTCATAAAGTGAGAAGCGATGCGACCGATAGCCGCCGCTTGATGGGGTGACGGGCTGTCGCCACAAATTCGCACCAATTCAACAAAGACACGGAACGACGACAGAAACCGTTCGGGACCACTGCGCTCATACGCGAGCTCGGACGTTACCTGTTGCCAGCCGTTGCCGGGCTCACCGACAATACGGTCCTTGGGCACCAGCACATTGTCGAAGACGACTTCATTGAAATCTTCACCACCAGCCATGTTGCGTATCGGTCGCACTTTGGCGCCATCGTTTTTCAAATCAACGATTATTTGCGAGAAACCCGCGTGTCTATTTTCCGAACGCGCTTCCGTGCGCACCAAACAAATTATGTAATGATTGCGGTGCGCGTCAGTGGTCCAAATTTTGGTGCCGTTGATTCGATACGCATCACCTTCCGCCGTTGCCGTTGTACGAACTGAGGCAAGATCGGAGCCCGTATCAGGCTCACTCATGCCGATGGAGAAGTAGCTCTCACCCCGGGCGATACCGGGCAGATATTTCGCACGCTGTTCTTCGGTACCAAATCGCAGCAAGAGCGGGCCGCTTTGACGGTCTGCAATCCAGTGGGCGCTGACCGGTGCGCCGGCCGCCAACAATTCCTCGGTTACCACCAAACGTTCAAAGTTGGTTTTATCAGCACCGCCGACCCGGGCAGGCCACGTCATACCAATCCAACCCTGTTCGCCCAACTTTTGTGAAAACTCCGGATCGTGGCCGGTCACAAAATCTGAGTTCGGCTTGGGCAGGTGCTGGCGGTTATTCTCAATAAAGTCTCTGACCTGTTGACGCAGCTCCTCGGCTCCATCATCTAAACTGATACGATCAAATTGCAGCACGCTTCTTCTCACACCTAAATACAGCCGACCAACACTACTGAGGGGGCGGGAGTGATGCAATCTTGTCAACGAACCGAAACTTATACAGCTAGAAAACTTAGGGCGGCCATAGAGCTGGCAAGTCGACTGTGGCACCATCTCGCCATGCTTGAACCCAACCAACTCGAACACGCTTTTGAGCCGGTATTTACCGACATCAAAGAGCGGTCTACCGTGGCTGAACGATTCATCGATCGCAGTCTGTATCAGGTTTACGTGGCAACCCTTTGGGCAAATGTAGTGCTTTCGCCGGGGGAAGCCGGCATTGAAGAAGAGGACTTAGAGGACCTGCACGACTTGGTAGTGGCGCAGATTCAGGCTGTGCTGGGCAGTGAAGAGGATCTGACCACAGTATTCACATTTATCTGCAGCAAGGCTGGCGAACAGGCAATGGTTGAAGCTAAGCTCAACCAAACGCACAAAGATCTGCTGCAATATTTTTCGAGTATGATCCTCGATCCCGACGGGCACAGAAAATGGATGGACGAGATTCGGGAAAAACTCTAGATCGCAGCTAGTCACCCATCACATTAACGATGATCGACCGCACGCGCGCACCATGTCGATGCTCCCAAAGATAGATACATTGCCAAGTCCCCAGCGCCAACAAGCCATCCATTACTGGCACGGCAACCTGTACTGCCGTAAGCGCTCCCTTGATATGCGCTGGCATATCGTCCGGGCCCTCCTCGGTGTGAGTAAACAGGGGATCGTTCTCCATCACCAAGCGCGATAGCCAATTTTGCAAATCGGCCTGAACCGCTGGGTCAGCGTTCTCCTGTATAAGCAAACTCGCTGACGTGTGCTGAATAAACACCGTCGCTAGGCCGTCCTGCACACCGCTGTCTGTTACTACCGAACTTACTCGAGAGGTAATGTCGTACAACCCCTGACCATCGACAGTTTTTTCGAACGCATGGTTACTCATAGGCTCCAATACTCGGCATTAAAAGGGCACTTCCTAGAAATCTAGGTGCCATAGACTCAGCAGCGGGAAATAGGTAATTAGCAGCAGTGCCAGCAATAGCACTAGCAAAAAAGGCAGCGTCGCCGAATACAGCTCAGTAAGCGGTTTTTTAAACCGGTAGCTCGCAATGAACAAGTTCATGCCGACCGGCGGGGTAAAGTACCCGATCTGCATGTTCGCCAGAAAGATAATGCCGAAGTGCAGTGGATGGATGCCATAGCCAACAGCCACAGGCAGCAGCAGCGGCACCATGATCACCAGGGCAGAAAAAATATCCAGCATGGCGCCCAGAATCAGCAGCAGCACATTCAGCAAAATCAAAAAGCTCAGGGGGTCCTCGATATAGCGATTGATGATGGCCAGAAGTTGCTGGGGTACCTCGGCATCTACGAGGACATTGGTAAACGCCAGGGCGATACCCAAAATGAGCAAAATGCCGCCGACCATGACCATGGACTCCACAGCGACCTTGAACAGCTGCCGCGACGCAACCTCTCGGTACAGTACGACCTCCGCCAGCACGACATAGGCCGCAGTCACCGCTGCTGCCTCAGAGATGGCAAAGTAACCGCCGAAAACGCCCCCCAGCACCACAAAGGGTAGGGGCAACTCCCAACGTGCTGCCCATAGCGCACTACGCAGCTTGGCGACGGTAAACGGCACACGCGGAATTTCACCGCCCCGGTGATGCCACAGCGTCCAAATGATTAGAAGCGATAACATCAAACACAGCGGCGCCACGCCAGCGACAAACAATTCGACAATTGTAAAAGACTCGCCAATGTCAAGCTGTTGCGCGATCACTCCATAAAGAATCAGCGGCACCGATGGCACCAACAGCAGACCTAGACTCCCCGAAGTAGTAACCAGGCCCAGACCGTATTTATCCGCAAAACCCGCCTGCTTAAGTGCTGGCAAGAGCAACGCCCCAAGCGCCACAATCGTGACACCGGACGCACCGGTAAGCGCTGTAAACACTGCACAGGCGAAAAAGGCGACAATTGCTAGACCGCTGGGCAACCACCCGAACAAGCTCTGCATCAGGTTCACTAAGCGTGTTGAAGTATTGGCCTCACTCAGCAAGTAGCCGCTAAAAGTAAAAAGCGGCAGCGCCACCAGCAGTGGTGTATCGACAATTCGATAAAGCTCGATGGCAATGATTGCCAGCTCAATATCCGCGCTATAGAAGCCCAGCATGGCTGCGCCCAGCAATACGGCAAACAAAGGCGCACCCAACGCAGCCATCGCCAAAATGATGACAATGCCCAGCCAGATCATGGCTTCACCGTTAACAGAAAGTAACGTAACGCCATCACACCGCCACTGATTGGCATGATGATTTCGCAAATCCACGCTGGCACATCGCCAAAGGCAATGGCGTTGTCTACATACTCGTAATAGACAAACTGGCCGCTGCCCCAAGTAAACAGCACCAACATCAGGCAGGTGAAAAGACGGGTCAGCCGGAGCACGCAGTGCTCGTGCTCCGGTTTGACCATGCGGCTAAGTAGGTCGATCCGAATATGGCTGTCGTCCCGCGATGCGACCATGGCGCCCACTAAGGCAACCCAGAGCACTGTGACCCTCACGAGGGAATCACCCCAATACAGACCCGCATCGAAGAAGTTACGCAAAATCACCTGACTGGCGGCGACGCCAATCATTGTCATCAGCAGTAGAACCAAAATGCCGTCCTCTAGGCGGCGCAGCCAGGCTAGGATTTGCTCGATCCTACCCCTGCCCTGTTGGTCCGCCTGGGCGCTCACTGCGTGGTTGTTTGGCTGCTGCGATACTCCTGCAGCAATGACATCAGCTCATCAAACATCGCCTTAGACACGTAGTCGTTGGCCTTAAGTTTTTGATTAGCAACGTCTGCGATCGCATACCACTCGTTCCGTTCAGCATCCGAT
>JAYYHB010000081.1:0-5715 GCA_036157095.1 Pseudomonadota bacterium | reverse complement strand
GGAAAATGCAGAGCCATGGGCTTTGCGACAGGTTGTGCAGTAACAGTGAATGTCGCTCCTTACCTCCGCAGCAAATTCATTGGCCACGTTGCTACAGAAAAAGCTACCTGAAGTCGCTCGTTATCTCTCATGCGAAGAAAATGTCGAGAGCATTTTTTGCAGACTGCACAAGTTGCTGCGAGGCTCGATTAAAGGACTCTTTCCAAACTTCGTCCATCTCAGGCATCCATACCGTGAGGAGCGACGACGACGCCCTTCGGGCAGAGGATTCTCGAGCTTCCTGCAGGTAAGGAAAAAAGAGTGCAGAAACGCACGAGTCTACCATGCAGTGCACCCATCTTTTCGATCCTTCAGAGCATCCATGTAACCGGTATATTCCCGACAATGATTTTCCCTGGGCGCGTCAAAGGATACTGGAATATGCATAAAGGTCATGCCCAATATGGTGAAGAGAGTTCCCTCTGTACAAATAGATTGCTTGTGCTCGGGCTTGGCCTAATTGATTCTCACGCCATAGCCCTGGGCCGCGATCTATCGAAATTGTTCTGAGGTGGGTTGGCCCGATGAAGTGATCAGGTCAGTGATTTAAGATGTCGGTGCGTCTCTTTAGCGTAATTTGCTAATACGATTTACCCGACAATAATCTGGTTGCAACGAGCCAATGTGCCTGAGTTGTTGTCACCTCAAAAGTAACGGAGCTCACAGAACAGAAATTCTTATTCAGCGGTCACACACACACCGATGAGCGGCGAATTCGAACCGAGTTATTCAACGCAGCCGGATCACATCATGCCTTTCGTCGCGATCAGGCTATACTCTACGGCCCATAGGGCGTTTTGCTTGTTATGTCACAGCGTTTCAATACGGATGTTTTGATTATTGGCGGGGGCGCCGCAGGCCTGTCAGCGGCACTCATGCTGTCTCAGCATGTGCGCGTCACAGTGCTGTGTAAGGGTGGTATCACTACGGGATCATCCCATTGGGCTCAGGGCGGGGTCGCGGCGGTCACCGACCCAGAAGACAGTTTTGAAGCTCATATCAAGGACACCCTCGACGCAGGCGGCGGTCTGTGCGACCCCGATGTGGTTCGCGCCACGGTCAACGCCGGACCGGAAGCGATTGCTCAACTTAACGAATGGGGCGTCAATTTCGATACCGACGGAAACTCTCTTCACCTAACTCGTGAGGGTGGGCACTCCTTCCGCCGGGTAGTCCATGTCGCCGACGCGACGGGAAAAGCCATTACTCAGACACTCACGGATCAGGTGCTGGATAACGGCAATATCGAGCTCTTCAACGATCGCGTTGCAATTGACCTGATCAACTTGTCCACGCTGGGTCGGCACCATAGCCGCTGCGCGGGCGCCTATGTGTTGAATCGAACCACTGGGCGTGTGGAGGTATTTCAATCGCGGTTCGTTATTCTGGCCACTGGTGGTGCAAGCAAGGTCTACCTGTACACGAGCAACCCGGACAGTTCGACCGGCGACGGCATTGCCATGGCATGGCGAGCGGGCTGTCGGGTGGCGAATATGGAATTCAACCAGTTTCACCCGACCTGCCTATATCATCCCCACGCTGGGTCTTTCCTGATTTCCGAGGCAGTTAGAGGTGAAGGTGGCGTGCTGCGACTGCCCAATGGTCAACGCTTCATGCAGCGTTTCGATCAGCGCCGGGAGCTGGCGCCGAGGGATATCGTCGCACGCGCTATCGACCACGAAATGAAGCGCATTGGCGCCGACTGTGTTTTCCTTGATATCAGCCATTTATCAGCAGAATTCATCCACGGCCACTTTCCCAACATCGCCCAACGCTGCGAAGAACTAGGTATCGACATTACCAAGAAGCCCATACCCGTCGTCCCTGCAGCTCATTACACCTGTGGCGGCGTGGTGGTTGATGAACACGGTCGCACCGACTTGCCCAACCTCTATGCCATTGGCGAAGTCAGCTGCACTGGACTGCATGGAGCAAACCGACTCGCCAGTAATTCACTACTGGAGTGTCTGGTCTATGGTCGAAGAGCGGCACAAAAGATCATAGGCTCTTTGGACAAGCCCCAGAATTTTCCCTACATACCAAAATGGGACGAATCCAAGGTTACCGACTCCGACGAGTCAGTGATTATTGCTCACAACTGGGACGAGCTGAGACGGTTCATGTGGGACTACGTAGGGATTGTGCGCACAGACAAGCGATTGATGCGCGCCCACCGTCGAATTGAACTGCTGAAGCAGGAGATACAGGACTATTACGCAACCTATCGTGTCACCAATGACCTCATTGAGCTTCGCAACCTACTGCATGTGGCGGATTTGATTGTCCGCAGTGCGCTAAGGCGCAAAGAGAGCCGAGGGCTAAACTACAACATGGACTATCCCGGTCAAACCGAACGCCCCGCCGATACCATTTTATCTCCGGGCAGCCTTGATAGCCTCATTGTGGAACCCAGCGTGCATTCAGTTGTTCGATAAACCTTGGCAGGGGCGTACTAGGCCTTACCCTGCATAACAAGCCTTCGCAGGATGTCGGCATAGACCGGCGCCGAAACCTCGTCTCTAAACACCCAGTATCAGAGGCCATCTATTGCGGCATAACCCACGTACCAGGGAGACATCCAGCTGCGTAAGGGTATGCCGACAGAGATCTATGAAAAACCGAACACCCGTTGGCTACGTCGCCACCCTCGAATTCGGAGGAAAATTCACACCGCGTGGGTAGTTCGATGATGACAGCCGCATTTACTCAAACTGACCGCAGCGCGTGGGTGGCGAAAACACAGGCTAGTCCGAGGCCGGTAATTCCCTGCAGGGCGTATAACCCATACCCCGAACAAAGAGCCCAAAGCGAGGTGAGGGTTCGACGCATGCGCCCAGGCACTAAGGCAAGCTGGTCAGAGGACGCCGTCGTAGGAGATGATTTTTTCGACCAATCCGCTAACCAAGGGGTCGTCCGACGTGATACGGCCTTGCAGCAGGTCGTATAAATCCACGTCTTCCCAATCCAGTAGTTTTTCATACAGCGCTTGTTCGTCATCCGAAAGACTGTGAAAGCAGTCGCGCACAAAGGGCACCAGCTTAAGCTCTAGCTCGGTCAACCCCCGACGACTTCGCCAATAAATGTGTTTCAAATCTGCGGGTATCACGGAACTCTCTCAGGTTATTGCATTTACAGGTGGCGATCAGGCAGTCTGGTCTACTTTATCTGTTAGAAGGAAATACCACGTGGACACATGGTCCGACGCACGCATAGTCAGCCTTAAAGGCCAGGGGGTTAAAGCATTCTTGCAAGGCTATCTTACCTGTAACAGCGACCGCATCAGACAAAACGCGCCCACGCCTATGACACTGTGCAACTTGCAAGGCCGGGTTATCGCGAACGGTTGGGCAATTGGTGATGATGAGTGCGTCTTGCTCGTTGTCCATCAATCCGTCGCCGTCGCCTTAGCCGCTTTCTTGAAACCCTATGCCATGTTCTCGAAATGCAGCGTAGAGGCACATAATCACGCTGTTGCCGTGGCCTCTGGTGCTAGCGGCTCAAACTCGTTCACCGATCATTGGTGCTTTGCGGACAACTTGCTGGATGCCTCGCAATCCAATGCTGGCGATCAATCCAGCGCCATCGCTCGTGACTTAGTCTCCAACAGATTTTCTTGGGTGAGCGACGGTGTCGCTGGCAAATTTCTACCCCAAGTGCTGGGCATGCACGAGGTAGGCGCCGTGGACTTTGACAAAGGCTGTTACCTGGGCCAAGAAATTGTCGCGCGAGCCCAGTTTCGCGGAGCAGTAAAGCGCGGTATTGATGTCTTCGAGTGGCACGGTCAGCTACCGATGGCTGGAGACGATTGGACGGACAACGCACATGGCAAAGGCACAGTGATCTCTGCCGCGGCGAAGAAGAATGCCGACAGCGGCCAGGGGCTTTGGGTAAGGAATTTGTAGACCTTACGTTCTTATATTCGGGCGCGTTAAAACGACCACACTTGCGTCGCTAAATCTCGACATCGAACTTTTTTAAATACCAGAGAGCAAATGGCACCTCCATCAGGAGGAATGTCACGACAGAAAACAAAAACCAGTTTACCTCTCCAACCAGCAAGTCGAATTGATGATCGGTTCCCCAGAACAAAAATCCGGCGACGATTACGGATGTAGCTGTCGCTAACAAATCACTCTGCATCAGCTTGCTTATGTTGTTTCCCACGGTGCGGGGGAAGATTAGGAAGTACTCTAAAATCAAAATAACGCCATTCAATATCAGCAGTACAATTTCTGGAGAGTAGGTCACTTTTACGAACCCTGTTTTGCTATCCCGCAGAATCGATATCCAATAGGTCGCGGAGCGGGTGCACTAGCCCTCCTCTCTCCCATTCCCCAACGAAGTGTTCGTCTACTAACGAAGGTGAAAGATCATCAATACTCTTAACCGACCACTTCGGCGTCTGATCCTTATCGATCAGCAATGCTCTGACCCCCTCAGCGAAGTCCGGGCGTGAAAGACAGTTTGTGGCGATGGCAAACTCGGTCATAAAGCATTCTGCGAGGCTCAAAGTCGGACCCAGGCCAAGCTGTTTGAAAATGATTCCCGCGGTCACGGGGCAGCCGTTGCGCAAATTGGCGACACCCCGATCCATCCACTTGGAGTTGCCTTCGAGGGCAAGGATGCTGTCGACACATGCTTTGACGTTACTAAGATCGATGGTCTCGGTATCTACTTCAGCAACATCACTTGATGGCATCCCACCGGCATGGGTCTGTCTAGCGAGGTAATTTTTCAAGACCTCTGTATTTGCATCAGGGCTACTGGATTGCCAATGTAGTTGCTTCAACCCCTCAAGAAAATCAGCTCTTCCCTCGTGATCTATCAGATGGGTGCCAACACCGAGTGCTAGCGCATCTGTCGCGTTGACCTGACCACCGGTCATAGTGAGCAATGCCGCGATTTTTGGCGGCAAATTACGCATTACCACCGTAGCGCCTGCATCAGGAAATAGGCCAATGGTGATCACAGGAAACGCTAGCCGCGTACGCTGAGTTACCACGCGAAAGTTTGAGGCCGAAAAAAGCCCGTAGCCGCCGCCCATCACGATACCGTGGCCCAGGGTGAGCAGGGGTTTCTCGTAGCAGTGCATGATATAATCAAGGCGATACTCCGCAGCAAAAAATCGCTCGGGGTAATCGTTTACCGTACGGCCAGCCGCCAGGTTCTCAGTAGCGGCATGATAAAGAGCCTGAACATCACCTCCTGCGCAAAAAGCCTTGTCGCCCTCGCCGGTGACGATGACCGCGGCGACCTCGTCACGCTCTGCCCAGTCCTTCATTTTCGGTGTCATGGCCTCTACGGCGTCGAGGGTAAGTGCGTTAAGTGTTGGCGGTATATTCAGACGGGCTTCGGCCACCACGCTGCCATCGGAGCTTGGGTGCTCGAAAAAAATCACATCTTCGGTACTCATTGTGCTATCTCCTTGATCTATAGCCTTTGCCTTGGCAGCCAGTCGATGGGTGCCAAGACCTGCTGTTCGAGCAGCCGATTCGCCGCAGAGAAGTGTTTGCAGCCGAAGAAACCCCGATGCGCGGATAGCGGTGACGGGTGCGGGGCTTTCAAAAGATGGTGTCGCTCTGCAGCCACCTGCGCGGCTTTCTTCTGGGCATAGCTGCCCCACAACATAAAGATCAGCCCTTCACGTCGGTTTGCAAGCCGCTTTACCAGTTCATC
>JAYYHB010000080.1:0-11108 GCA_036157095.1 Pseudomonadota bacterium | reverse complement strand
AGCGGGGCTCATCCAAGTATCGGGATCCAACGGTACAATACCCTCTTCGGGACTTGTCCCACGCAGAAAATCCACATAGGACTGACTGTGGGCAGCAAGAATGCGAGAGGTTGGTACCGGCTGAGGCTGAACGACCTCGAAATCTTGGGTAAGGCCGATCTGGGACAGGTGCTTCATCAGGTGGCTTAATCGCTCTGGTCGCTCGGGATGACCATCCATTACCTGATGATTGAGATATTCTGGGTGGGTATAGATCCGCATACGGATAGGCCTCTAATTGCCGCATTAGGCTAACTCAGTCCGCGCACTAAGCCTATGGAGGACTTGTGTCCTACGCATCAACACCTGCATGGTACCCTCGATCGAAAACCGGGAGAAAGTGATTGAACACATTGCTGCTTTTTTTGCGCACAGCCGTGGCAGCATGCATGGGCCTCTTCGTTTGGGTAGTGGCTCGGGATTTATTTGCTAACGGCGAAAACCTTATGGCGGTAACGCTGCCGGTTTGCATGTCCGGCCTTGCCGGTGGTGTGGTAAGCGCACTATTCTCTCCGAGACAGGCAATCGCCTTGGCTTTCACGACAGGTGTCATATTGTCGGTGCTGTTTCTCGCCTTTCGTCATCTGTATTTGGGCTTGCCTCTCGGGGCGAATACCCTGCTCACCCTGTGGCCGATGTGGTTTCCTGTAGCGTACTTCCTGGGTGCCTACGGTTATCTCAGACTACTGCAACGCCAGTATCGCGGCTAAAAATAACCGCGGAGAAAACGATGGAAGACCTTAGCAAGTACCTCGAACCCGGCCAGCGGATTTATGTTGCCGGCAGTAGCAATGAGCCAACGGGTTTGCTGCAGGAAATGGCGGCAAGCGACCTGCCGGAAAACCTCGAGTTTATTCAATTCCCCCTGCCGGGATTGAATCAAACCGACTTCACACAGTTCAACGAGACAGCTTCGGTGACCACATTTTTTATGTCATCGGCGCTGGCGAAAGGTGATTCTGCTCGGGTGAATTATCTGCCCATGCAAATGCGCGCGACCTACGATTATTTGTCGACGAACGTCGATGTGTACCTGCTGCAGGTCGCCTATGATCAAGCAGGTAAGTTGCGCGTTGGTCCAAACGTAGACTTCCACGAGAGCGTGCTGGCGCAGGGCCCTAAGGTGATTGCTCAACTTAATCGACGCATGGTTGCCCCAGCAGGTAGTCTGTTGATGAATCCCGCACAAATTGATGTGTTGATCGAAAACGATGTTTCAGCGCCCGCACTGATGCCCGCAATCATTGACGATGCAGCACAGGAGATCGGAAGACTAGTCGCACGATTAATTCGTGACGGCGATTGTTTGCAAACCGGTATCGGTGCCATTCCGGCGGCCATTTTGAATCAGCTCACGGATAAAAATGATCTAGGCATGCACGGTGGGCTGATCGACGATGGTGGCATGCGATTGATTCAGCAAGGCATCCTCAACGGTGTCAGAAAGGCCATAGATACCGGCACGCATGTTACGGGTATGGCACTAGGAAGTGATGACCTGATGCAGTG
This sequence comes from Pseudomonadota bacterium, assembly GCA_036157095.1. Classification (GTDB taxonomy): domain Bacteria; phylum Pseudomonadota; class Gammaproteobacteria; order Pseudomonadales; family Azotimanducaceae; genus UBA4421. Next base: position 9,560 of record JAYYHB010000080.1, on the reverse strand, counting down.
GCTCGCGACGCAGCGCAATGTGGTGTTTCGCGGCGCTAACCATACTCACGAGGTGAGCGTCATTCGTCAGCTCGATGGTTTTGTGTCGGTCAATTCCGCCGTGGAAGTTGATCTTTTTGGGCAGGTAAATTCCGAAATGACTGGTGACAGGCAGATATCGGGCACCGGGGGCAGCGTAGATTTTATGCGCGCAGCTAAGGCATCAAAAGACGGTCGCTCGATCGTCGCCATGAACGCTACCGCCCGTGGTGGCAGCGTGTCGCGTATCGTGCCCAAGGTGGAGATGGTCACTGCTCTTCGAACAGACGTCGACACGGTAGTCACTGAATACGGGGTGGCGCAAATTAAGGATCTGCCTAATGCAGCCCGGGCTGAAGCAATGATCGAAATCGCTGCACCGCAATTTCGTGATCAGTTGCGTCAACATCTGTAAGTGAATTGGGCTAATAAGCTGATTGTTCCTCAATCGTCTCCAACTGAATCACCACTTGTTCTGCCGGGTTAGATGGTCGATTTGGCATGTTACCTGCTCCGAATTTGCAGTCTCCGGTTTGCGATCTCAACGTTTGAGGGTGGTGGGAAAATAGTGAAAGAAAACGACTGGGTGAATGGTTTTTTTGATCCTAAGTGAACTTAGATAGCGTTGCTTCGTATTGGCCCCGTTGAAGATTGAGCATGGTGTCAAAAAAATCTGGGGCCTGCTGAACAAAAGTTGGTTCAGCCTCGGTGTTCACGCGTGGTATTTCGAAAGTTTGATAAATGGCCAATTATTATTCGTGAATGTTGTCGATAACGACTTGGCGCACACGCAGAAATTCTGCTTTGACGGAGGTTCCAATCGGTCGGTTAAATGACACGGCGTGACTCCAGTTGCTTGCCTTTGAGACATTGATCGTGTTCATCGGCAGGGCCACAGGATTGGAAGTTGCTCTCAGCGGGTTGAAATAATTCAATGCAGGCTTGGCGAACACAGCGCCCGCGGATTACCGCAGCACTAGCTCCATTCTTTTTACCTCGATATCAGTATTGTCCCATGTTGGGCTGGACACTAATGTGGAAACCGATCACGCCCCTTGCATTGTTTACCCCCCTATTCGGTCACTGACATAGACCGTGAGGTTCGGTGAGGGTAGCAACGTTGAAATCGGCGGTAACTGAGACAAAATGACCGCAGCATCCGCAACCAACAAAACCTAGAGAGAAATATTTCGGTACCAAAACACTAGACCATCCATTTAGTACTTCGAGGTCTTAGACAGTACTTGAACCGTTGGCGGTGAAGCGGCAGCCTTGATCAAAATATTTGGATTTTGTCATCGAGTAACTGCAAGAGGCGCTTTTACACAGCTCTGGTCAGAGAGTCCTCGCTGCAATTAGATTTTTCACTTCTCGCTTAAATGCAACAGAAAAAACGCATATTCCTCAGCCAACTCCTGGAGCGCAGTAAAACGCCCCGATTGGCCCCCATGACCCGCGCCCATATTGGTTTTTAGTAACAGCACATTGTCGTCGGTCTTAGTGTGCCGCAGCTTCGCCACCCACTTCGCGGGTTCCCAGTAGGTGACGCGAGGGTCGTTCAAGCCAGCGGTTACCAGCATGGGCGGATAGCCTTGGGCACTGACCTGATCTACAGGTGAATAGCTGCGAATGTAATGAAAGGCCTCTTCGTCTTCGATGGGATTACCCCACTCCGGCCACTCCATGGGTGTTAAGGGTAAGTCTGGGTTCAGCATGGTGGTCAGTACATCGACAAAGGGCACATGAGCCGCCACGGCGCCAAAGAGTTTTGGTGCTTGATTGACGACTGCTCCCATCAGTTCGCCGCCAGCGCTGCCGCCACCGATCGCAATCTTGCCGGCTTTCGTATGCCCGTCACTGATCAAATATTTGGCGCAATCAACAAAGTCATTAAACGTGTTGGTGCGCTGTTGCAGTTTGCCAGCGGAATACCAGTGGTAACCAAGGTCATCACCGCCACGAACATGGGCGATGGCGAAAACAAATCCGCGGTCAAGCAGCGAGATCACGTTGCTGGAAAAACTCGGCGGTGTGGCATGCCCATAGGCACCATAGCCATACAGATATACTGGGGCAGTGCCGTTAACCAAGGTATCTTTGTGCCGCACCAAACTCATCGGTACATGAGTGCCGTCGCGCGCTATTACCTGCAGCCTCTCGCTGACGTAGTCTGATGTCTCATAGCCGCCGGGGATCTCCTGCACCTTCAAACTTGTCAGCGCCTTTGTTTGCCAGTCGTATTCCAAGACCGTTTGGGGTGTGACCATGGAGGTATAGGCAAGCCGCAAGGTGCTGGTGCGGTAGTTCGGGTTTGTGTCCAGGTCGACGCTATAGGCAGGCTCTGGAAACTCGATTGTATGGTTGTCGTCGCCACTAACAATTTGTATCTGATCTAAGCCATTGATGCGCAGACAGACGACCAGCGCATCGGCAAAGGCCACATGGCTCATCAAATAGTGATTGGCATCGCCGGGCAAGAGCATCTGCCACGATGCCTCTTCAGGTGAGGCCACTGGGGTTTCAAATAGATCGAAATTTGGGTGGTTGCGGTTGCTGCGAATGATCAGCCTGCCGGTTTCAGCGCTGTCTCCTTGATGCTCCACATCGTACTCGTGGCCTTCACGTCGGCTCTGAATAAGCTCTTGTTCTGCAAGCAAGTCGGATCTTGGTACGAAACGAACTTCGCTGGTGACATGATCGCCGCTCGTAATGAACATAAGCTGCTCGGACTGGCTCAAACCCAGGCCCACGAAAAAGGCGTCGTCTTCCTCCTGATAGAGCAACGCGTCGTCACCGCCAAGCAGTGATCGATACAGCGCTTTGTCCGGTCGCCAGTTTTCGTTCACCAGTCGATATGCGAAACCGTCACTGTCTGCATTCCAAACCACGCTGCCTGCGCAATTTTCAATGGGAGTCGTGAGGGCATTGCCAGACGCTATCTCGATCACCTGCAAGATAAAACGTTCGCTGCCGTTAGTATCCGTGCTGTAGGCGAGCTTCGTGCCATCTGGGCTAACGGCGAGCGCTCCAAGTCGAAAATACTCGCAACCCTCAGCGAGGGAGTTTTCATTTAGTAAAGTCTCCCAAACGTTGCTGGTATCTTTGGTGCTTTGGCGCAGCCAGACACGGTACTGATCACCCGCATTAAATCGCCATTGAAAGCGGTGGCCGTTTTTCTCGTAGGGTACGCTCTCGTCTTGTTCGGGCTTGCGCGCCTTTAGCTCCTCAAACAGGGTTTGAGTTAGCATTTTGTGCGGCGCAAACCATGATTCAAAGTAGGCATTCTCCTCATTGAGATACCCCAGCACATCTGAATCCTCTACTTGAGGATAATTAGGATCCTGCAGCCAAAAGTAGGGGTCCTCCAATTCGACGCCGTGATAGCTGTGTCGGTATGGGCGTCTGTCGGCGACGGGTGGTTGCTTTGTGTTCACGAATTGGGCCTGGCTCAGAGATTGATAAGGCAGCGCAGCATTGACCAGGGCTTACACGATTGCAATGCAGTTGCTCTTTAAGCACAGACGTTTCTCCTTGGTAGGAGGCTTCCAAGTCAGGGTCTGGCGAGAGAAGATGGTCCTTCATGCAAATCCTGTTGCCGGAGTAAAGCCATGGCTTACCTAGAACCCCTTGAAGCAGAAAAGCTAGCAGAGTTAAAACCGATTCTCACTATGTCTGAGGCCACAATGGGGTTTGTGCCAAATAGTATACTGACCATGGCGCACATGCGGCAGCTGCCTGTCGCTTTCTCGATGCTCTTTGGCACGGTAATGGGTGCCGATGTCAAAGTATTGATGGAGAACCTGATGAAGGTCGCTCCCGAGCAGAATGCCCCGGAAGAAAATCTACCCGCAGACCTGCTTCAGCTCGTCGCTTACTGCGTTAGCGTCACCGCTGGATGTCGCTACTGCCAAGCTCATACCGGACACAATACCGCGCGGATTAGCGACACCCCGGATGCTCAGGCTGAAAAACTCTCGCAGGTATTGTCTTACGAGACCGCCGAGTGCTTTAGCGCTGCTGAACGCGCGGCGATCGCTTTGGCGCTGGCCGCGGGCGAAATGCCCAACGCCTCGACCCAGCAACACTTCGACGCTCTGAGTGAGCATTTTTCCAGTCGTCAGATAACGCAAATCACTTCGGTAATCTCAGCTTTTGGTTTTTTAAATCGCTGGAACGACACGGTGGCTACCGCACTGGAGGATCAACCAACAGCCTTTGCCCAGCGAGAGTTGTCCGAGTTTGGCTGGCAGCTCGGTAAGCACGGCTAGTTCTATGTGCGGAAGATTAAGTATTCACACGGCCCAGCTCACTCGGCTGCTGATGTCGATCATGCAAGAAACTTATCCAGGTGAGGACGACTACAATGTAGCACCCACACAGACCTTGCCGATTATTCGCCGTGGCGCCGATGGAGGGCTTGAATGCATGCCAATGCGTTGGTGGTTAACGCCAAACTGGTCCCAAGCGCCCACGACTCAGTACAGTATGTTCAATGCCAAGGTAGAGACCGCGGCGAAGAGCCCTGCGTTCAAAATACCCTTTCAGAAGCAGCATTGCGTGGTGCCGGTGTCGGGCTTCTACGAGTGGTATCGAAGCGCCAACGGGAAACAGCCGTTTTTGATCAATGACCAGGCCCAGAAGGGGTTGTTGCTGGCAGGCATATGGGATGCCTGGCGTCCCAAAGGTGGTGCCGGCGATGCCGCCGAGCTGCTTAGCTTTACCTTGCTGACGGCTGCGGCTCATGAAAACATGCGTGAGCTGCACCATCGTCAACCCATCTTCCTGACTACGGAGCAGGCCCTCGACTGGCTGGACCCGAGTAACGCCACAGAGCCCATGGCGGCAGATTTGGCGTCGACCCTGCCGGTGCCGCTTCAGATGACGCCTGTGAGCCGAGAGGTAAACAACGCGCGCAACAAGGGGCCACGATGCGCCCAGGCCCTTGCACCGCCTTATGAAGTGAGTGCGAATACCTCCTTTAAGGCTGCGGATCTGAGTACCATGGATAAGGCGAAACCGGTCGAGCAGGAGAGTTTCATTGCTGATTCGTAAGGGTCTTTGGACTGCAAAGGGAAGCGTTGTTTTTGAGGGTAGCAGTCTCGGTGTGCCTACGGAGGTAGACCTAGAAATTGTTGAAGATCAGGACGGCATTACGCTGACCGGCAATATCGAGGGTGCGGGCAAAGGCGACGTATCAATACGCATCGGCGCAAATGAGGTTGGTACCTATGTGGTCGACGCGCGTATCGGGAATCTCGCCCTAGACGGTATCGCCAAGCTCGAAAGCGAACCCAATGTCTGCCTGCTTTGGAATGTTGGTCAAACGCAATCGGCGACGATGAGTCTGTTCGTAGTAGATACGGGTATTGGCTGCCGTGGCTTTTTTCGTGAGGCAGGAAGAACCGTTACCTGGGAAATACTTTTTAGGCCTACTCAACAAGTTGTATCAGGCGACAATGTCGTGTCGATGATGCGGCGTCGCTAAGCCTAGGAGCTTTCAATCTGCTTCATTCAAGTACGGCGTGACCACTTGCGCACTTTGCTGTGCCAATACCTCCTGCAAGGCATCAAAGTTAGCCTCGGCGAAAATAAGCCGCTCCCCAGCACTGTTGGCGATGCAGTAGAGGGTGTGGGACATCAGCTGAATATCGACATCGCCTCGCAGCTGTCCGGTGCCCTGTGCGAGACGCAGCAATTGGTAGTAGTAGCTGTCTCCGCTTTGATCCACCAATTCCATTACGCGGGCGCCACCTGCGCTGCCATCTCGGTTCGGTGCGAAGTAGCTGCCCAGCGTATATAGCCACTGCGGATCTGTGGCCTGGATCTGCGCGAACCTCGAAGCGTTAATCTCGTTGATACTGTCAAGCACATCGCCTTGATAGTTTTTGACGATCGCCAGCATCGCCTCTTCTGGCCCGACGTAGGTATCAACGATGAGCGCTCGAACGATCTCGGCTTTCGAAGGAAAGTAGTTGTATAAGGTTTGATAGCTTACCTGGGCAGCCTTGGCGATTTGGCGTGTGGTGAGATCCTGCCAATTCGACGCCGCGGCCAGGGTCCTGGCAGCGCTTAGAATGGCCGTCCGGGTTTTTTGGCGGTTGATTTGTCGCAGCGACATAAAATTCTCAAAATTGGATCAGGTCAAAAAATAGATCGCATCCAGCTTCTTTGCAATTCTTCCATGTGCTGGCTAGGCTCGTATCGTATACGGGTGGCAGCAGAGGGCATGATGGCGACAGGGTTAAAGCTACGGTTTGCACGGATGCAGCAAACACGCATCCGCTTGTTGGGCATTTTCACAATTAGCTTTTTCAGCCTCGCTACATCGGCATCCGTCTACGCTAGCGAAAGGCTCGATGTGGTGGCCTTGGTCACAAAATCCATTGATCAAACCCGCGGTCTCTCCTCCTACGCGGAAATGTCCATGCTCATTAAACGTCCGAGTTGGCAGCGTAAATCCACGTTGAAGGCCTGGACTCGAGGCCGTGAGGATGCGCTGATTCGCTTTGTTTCGCCTACTCGAGATGCTGGCAATGCGCTGCTTAAGCAGGGCGAGCGGATGTGGACCTTTACGCCAAAGCTCAACAAGAGTATTCGCTTGCCTGGAGGCATGATGTCTCAAAGTTGGGCAGGCTCGGATTTTTCTTATAACGACATGTCGCGCAGTGATAAGTGGTTGCGCGATTACACCCTGGAGCATGTGGCCACCGAGCAAGATGGCGCGTTGAAGGTCTATGTTATCGATGCCGTGCCTCGCGAAGACGCGGCCGTGGTTTGGGGCAAGGAACGGCTGCGCATTCGCGAGGATCTTGTACTTGTAGAAATGGCCTACTTCGATCAAGACATGCAGCCCGTTCGCCGCATGCAGTCACTGGACATTGGTGAGCTTGGCGGACGGATTATGGCGACCCGCATGCGCATGCAAGACTTGGCAAAACCTGATCAGTACACGGAGCTTGAGTACCTAGATATGGACTTTGACGTGGATGTGCCCGACCGCATGTTCACCCTGTTCTCTCTGCAGTCGGGCCGTAACCGTTGATACGACTTGCATGGCGTAACTTGCAGCGAAACAAGTCGCGCACCTGGCTTACAGCCGGTGGCATTGGCTTTTCGGTGCTGCTGGTGTCCTTTGCTATGAGCATGCAGTCCGGCAGCTACGAGATCATGATCGACTCGGCAACGCGTTATTTTTCTGGCCATGGGCAGGTCAGCGACGCCTCTTACTTTGATCAACCCAGATTCGAACGAACCGTGCTCAACGCTGCGGCGCTGCAGGCAGAGCTAGAGACAATAGATGGGCTGTCGGTCATGCCTCGGGTTCAGGCATTTGCAGTAGTCTCCATGGGCGAAAAGTCCTTGGGCGGTATGGTGATGGGGGTGGATTTCGCCGCCGAGACTCGGTTCTTGGATATTTACGATAACGTGATAGAGGGTCAAATTCCCCGGGCGTCTAATGAAGCGTTGATTGGATCGTCCATGGCCCGCAATTTGGGTGCGGGGGTCGGTGACGAGCTGATCGTGCTGGGTTCTGGCAAGCAAGGCGCCGTCGTGGCGGCCATCTTTATCATTGCAGGCATTGTCGAAACCGGTCAGGTAGAACTCGATCGTACTCTGGTGTTCGCGCCTATCACTGGCATAGCTGAAGCGTTTTACCTACAGGACGAAGCACACATGCTGTTGTTGATGGTCGAAAACCTCGGCCAGCTTGGTCCCATAGGGGCACAGATTGAAACCAAGTTGACCGGGCCCCTTGCGCTGCAAACCTGGCAAGAACTTATGCCGATGATTGAGCAGTCAATCGAACTCGATAAGGCCGGCGCCCAGCTTTTTTATTCGTTGCTCCTGATTTTGGTTGTCTTTGCCGTGGTCAACACCTTTGTGATGGTGCTCTTTGAGCGTACCCGGGAATTTGGACTGTTCATGGCGCTGGGTATGCGCCCTTGGCAGGTCATTGGTCAGGTGCAATTTGAGGCCCTGTTGCTCAGCCTGCTGGGGGTAGGTCTTGGGCTCGCACTGGCCTTGCCGCTGATCAATTATTTGAGCGCGGTCGGCATTCCGCTGGAATATATGGGCGGTGAAGAGGCGGCGCGACAAATGCAAATGGGCTCCCTTGATCGCCTGTTTCCTAAGGCCACGTTGGTTAGCTTGTTGGCAGCGCCAATGGTGATGATCGTCGGCACCCAACTGGCTGCGCTCGTGAGCACCGTGCGTGTGCGAGGCATTCACCCCGTTTCGGCGCTTCGGGTAGAATAGCCATGTTAGGCACCTTAACGCTCCTGTTTAACCTCAGTCTTCGCAACATCGTGCGCTACCGACGCCGAAACTTTTTCCTCTTTGCCGCAATCGCTGTGGCCGTTGGTGGCACCACGCTATCTAATTCGCTAATACGCGGTTGGCAGGTAGACATGCTCGAAACCGCGGTCTCCGGGTTAAGTGGCCATATCAAAATGCAGGCACCGGGCTTTGCCGATGATCCCAGCCTGCGGCACGCGTTTGCGGCAAGTACGAACGTCGTCCTGGACGACCAATTGCCCGTCGCGGGCATTGCCAAACGTATTAATCTGCCCGCAGTGATAAGCAGTGAGCGCGAAACCCGCGGTGTCGCCATGATAGGTATTGATCCGGCGGACGAGGCCATTTCGCTTTATCGCGATTTTGAGGTGAACGGTGAAACCCTCGCTGGGCCAGATGATGGTCGGCTACTTATTGGCAAAGCGTTGGCTGAGACCCTGCAAACCAAGGTAGGTCGCCGAGTGGTGATGATCGTAGAGGGCGCGGACGGCAAGAGTCGCGAGCGTGGTTACCGCATCGCCGGTGTCTTCGACTCACCCTCGAACTGGCCGGAGGAGGCGCTGGTGTTCACAGGTTTGCGGGCCCTACAGGACACACTAACAACGGTTGGACTTGCTAACCCCATCACAGAATTGTCCGTTGTTCTAGTCAGTGATGTGGACAGGCCCTCGGCTGCTGAGAAACTTAGAGATCAGCATCCGCAGTTGGTTGTTAAAGATTGGCGACAACTGCAGCCGCAGATAGCGGAGCTTGTAGATGTGGTAGACGCCACCATGGTGATCTGGTTCATCCTCATAATGAGCGCGCTAACCTTTGGCCTAGTAAATACACTCATCGCTACGGTTATGCAGCGCACTCAGGAACTGGGCATGTTGCGCGCCCTGGGCATGAACAAACAGCTGCTGCTGATTCAGGTGGTCATGGAGTGTATCGGCATCATCGTAGTAGGCGTCGTCGTGGGTCTTGTTCTCGGTGTGCTGCTGGTGTTTGGGCTGGGCGAAGGCATCGATTTATCCGCGTTCAGTGAGAGTGTTGAAGCATTCGGTATGAGCACTTTTTTGAAACCCGTGCTAACCGTCAAAGACCTGCTGCTCTTTGGTGGGCTAAGTATGTTAGTGGGTCTTTTCGCGAGCTTTTTCCCCGCCCGGCGGGCGCTGAAAATTTCGCCGTTGATGGCAATGAACAGGTAGTTAAGAAGGCGAGAGACGGCAGTTCCTGAGACGCCAAAAAATGCACAAGAATTGGAA
>JAYYHB010000079.1:0-2556 GCA_036157095.1 Pseudomonadota bacterium | reverse complement strand
TATCTCCCCAGTCAACGCCACGTCAATGGCCGGCGATGGGGGATATTCTCCAATCACCGCTTGAAGCGCAGTGACGATGGCTTCGTTGGGTAGGGCCTCACCCAACTGCCGCCGTCCAGTAATCACAATTAACTCATGATAGGTATCGCCCGAGGGCTCCAATGGGTAGAAGGCCTCAAACTCAAGATTCCCCTGCTTCAATCCTGCCACAGCAGAGGCTAGGGATATCGGTAGCGGCTGCCCGGCATTGGCGCTAACAAAGTCTGCGTAGGTAAACAGCACGTTGGCCAGGGATGCTTCGTCCATCAGTCGCAGCAATGTGCCTTGATTGTAGCTGACACCCTCAAGCCACTGATCTAATTGCGGCTCTGTCAAAAAGTACGGTCTGGCGTTGGTAATAAAAGGATCAATGCCCGGTGCGAATACGTCATCTAGCACCTCCATGGGCAAACGCTGCACCAACCCTTTGGCGTACTCCTGCACCTGCCCGTAGTCGTCGCCTCGGATCACGATCACGGCGGTTTGCTCGAACTTGGGGAACGCTTTCTTGTACTGCTGATCGTGCTGATACCAAGTCAGGGAATCAGACGGTCTGATCAATTTACTAAGGTCAGAGTTGAGCTTGCCAAACTGATAAAACGCGCCGAGGGAGACGATTGAGAGCAACAATGAGGCGACCAAAACCATCACCTTGTGCCGCTCCACCCAGCTGATCCACGCGGCCCCCAAGCCGTCCCCCGAGCCGTTATTGACCTGGGTTAGATCCTCTACAGGTCGCATCGTGTCTGGAGACTTAGTGCGCACTTAGTACTCTTTGATAAATGTCCGCAAGCGAGTTGACCGATCTGTCGTGGTGACGAGACTGCGCGATCTTACGATTTTCCCAGCCCGCAGCGGCCCGCAAGACATGATCTGCTAACATGGCGTCGAGTTTGCGCCGAAGGTCCTCCTCATCGTTCATAGAATAGGTTGCCTCCGGGGCCGTAACGAATTCGGTAACAGCACTGGTAATCGACTGGTTTATCAGCACTGGACAACCGGCGGCCATGGCTTCAAGCACAGACATACCCTCAAGCTCCACCGCACTGGTCTGCACAAAAACATCCGCCGTTTGATACAGCGTTTTAAGGCGCTCGTCCGAAACCCGCCCAATCTCAGCCTCGACCTTCAGCGCTGCAGCGAGCCTAATCAAGGACTCTTGCTGAGGACCGGTGCCCGCGACGGTAAGCCGTATATCGTTTTTGAAAGGACTCGCGGCCACAGCTTGAATCAACTGGGCTTGCTGCTTCTCTTTCGCCAAGCGTCCAACGCTGACCACGTGAAATGGCGGCATTTGATTCACCGGTGTCGAAGCCAGAAAAAAGCTCTCGGTCACGCCATTGGACAGCACTGTAATCGGCCGGGTGAGGCCTGCATCGTGCAGCAAGTTTGCGGCAAAGACAGATGGCGCAATAACGCAATCTGCGCGCCGGTAAAAACGCCAGATGAAAAAACGGTAGAGGAGATTCGTAAGCCAGCGTGAGGATAGACCCAAATTGCTAAGAATATTCTCAGGCTGAACATGGAAGGACATCACGACAGGTTTGCCCTGACGTTTTGCCTCAGCAATCGCCCCATGACCGAGAAAAAAGGGAAATTGCACATGCAGCAGATCCGCCTCTTTGATCACCTGCTGTAGCTTTTGCCGGTTCGGGAGCCCAAGCGGCGCTTTCATACGATCCAGAATAAAGTTGATACCGGGAATACGAAGACGCGCAAAACCGACGCAGTGTTCTTCTATGGACTCACCCGGCGCCTGGGCAAGCAATATACGAAAGTCGAATCGGTCGTTAAGCGCATCTACAAACCGACGCGTAGATACTACGGTGCCATTGAAAGGGTGATACCAGGGATCTATAACCATGGCTATTCGAGGATTGTCCAGAGCCAGAGCTGCGCCTGCTGCAGGACTGCTTTGAGGTCTCTCCATGACCGGCTTCCTTGCACCGCGGCCGAATTATTTGGCCGCACCTATTCACCTTTTAATTTTCCCTTTGCGCTTTTTACTTCGCACTTTTCACTTTTCACTTTTTCATCGCGGGTCGAAACCTCGAATCACCTCTGAGTGCCGGGCGCGATACTCGATGTCTCAAACTCTTTGATCGGCAGGATCAGCTTTTGCCAGGTGTTTGGTTCCATTGGCCCTGCCCCTGCCTCTATCACTCGATTATCGCAAAAAGTCCCAAAAACGCGGTCCCAAACAATCGCGGCGCAACCAAAGTTGCTATTACTCTCTTCCCGATCTGTTGAGTGATGACAGATATGGTACTGGTTTGTTGTAAAAAACCATCCGATTAGGCGACTGTTCATTGCAATGTTGCAGTGGGCGATGCTCGCCTGGGTCACCAGCAATAAGGCCGCCCCTAACACTGGTGCACCGATGCCAAACGTTAACTGGAGTAAGGCTGCAGGCAATAGCAGGAAAAAATACTCCAACGGATGGTTCAAACCAAAGTTCAATGCGCTTAATTTCCTGAAAGCGTGGTGTGCGCCATGCCCCGACAGCCGCCAAATCGG
>JAYYHB010000078.1:0-8736 GCA_036157095.1 Pseudomonadota bacterium | reverse complement strand
GTCAACCGCCCGTCGTCTAACACCTGCAGCAAGATGTTGAAGACGTCATTATGGGCTTTCTCTATTTCGTCTAGCAAAATCAGGGAATACGGTTTTCGCCTCACCGCCTCCGTTAGATAGCCACCCTCCTCATATCCCACGTAGCCGGGAGGAGCACCAATCAGCCGAGCTACCGAGTGCTTTTCCATATACTCCGACATGTCGACCCGAACCATGGCCTCTGAGCTGTCGAAGAGCACCTCGGCTAGAGCCTTGCAAAGCTCAGTCTTACCAACGCCAGTTGGCCCTAGAAACATAAAGGATCCATTTGGCTTACTCGGATCCGACAGGCCTGCCCGAGCGCGGCGCACAGCCTGACTGACTGCCGCAATCGGCTCAGCCTGGCCTATCACCCGCTCGCCAAGCGACTGCTCTAGGTGGAGCAACCGCTCTTTTTCTTGTGAAAGTAGGCGCGCAACGGGAATTCCCGTCCATTTCCCCACGACCTCGGCGATCTCCTCAGCCGTCACTTTGTTACGCAGCAACCTGGGCTGGGCCAGTTCACCCGCATTCTCTGAATCTTGCGTGATGGATTGTTGCTCTAAGCGTCGCTCAAGTTCCGGAATCAACCCATATTGCAGTTCCGACATGCGCGTTAGGTCACTTTCTCGACGAGCGGTCTCAAACTGCAAACGCGCGGCTTCAAGCTCCTCCTTGATGTCTTGTGATCCCTTGAGCGCGTTTTTTTCAGACTCCAACAATTTTTCCAGCTCAGCATAATCCCCCTCAATCGATGCGATCTCTTCATGCAGCTCTCGCGAACGATTTTTGCTCGCTTCGTCGTCCTCTTTTTTCAGAGCCTCCACTTCCATCTTCAACTGCATCAAACGACGATCGAGCACATCCATACTTTCCGGCTTAGAGTCCATTTCCATGCGAATACGGCTCGCCGCCTCATCAATCAGATCGATGGCCTTATCCGGCAACTGCCGGTCGGTAATGTAGCGATGGGATAGGCTCGCGGCGGCGACGATTGCTGGATCGGTAATATCCACACCATGATGCACTTCATAGCGCTCTTTCAGACCCCGCAAAATGGCAATGGTGTCCTGCAGGTCCGGCTCATCTACCTGTATTTTCTGAAAGCGCCGCTCCAATGCCGCGTCCTTTTCAATGTACTGTCGATACTCGTCAAGGGTGGTCGCGCCAACGCAGTGCAGCTCACCGCGAGCTAGAGCAGGCTTCAGCATATTGCCCGCGTCCATGGCACCGTCAGCCTTACCTGCGCCCACCATGGTATGCAGTTCATCAATAAACAAAATGATATTGCCATCTTGTTTCGCCAGGTCGTTCAGCACTGTTTTAAGGCGCTCCTCAAATTCGCCCCGATATTTAGCGCCGGCAATAAGTGCCCCTAAATCCAGCGACAACACACGTTTACCTTTCAGACTATCTGCCACTTCACCATTGATGATACGTTGCGCCAGTCCTTCGACGATAGCGGTCTTGCCTACGCCTGGCTCACCAATAAGCACCGGATTGTTCTTCGTTCGACGCTGCAGTACTTGTACCGTGCGCCGGATCTCCTCATCGCGACCGATAACCGGATCCAGCTTGCCCTGTTCCGCTAGTGCAGTGAGATCCTGCGTAAATTTCTCAAGCGCGTTGCGCGTTTCTTCGTCGTTCTTGGTTTCCACTGTTCTACCCTGTCTTTGCGACTCGATAAATTCCATCGCGATTTGCTTAGTCAGTCCGATTGACTTAAGCACCTTGCCCACCTGCTCGTCCTGAAAGAGCGCCAGCACGATCCAATCTTCGGATACATAGGAATCTGCCGCCTGCTCTGCCAAGGATTGCGCTCTCTGTAGCATTTTCTGCAGCGCCGGACTAGCGCCCACATCACCGGAAGCCCTACCCAGCGTTGGAAGCGCATCGACCACACGAACCAACCCGTTCGCCAGCGTCGATACACGCTGCCCTTTGGATTGAACTAACGCCGCCACTAAACTTTGCGCTTCGTTGCTCATCGCTAGGGCGATGTGCGTCGGTTCGAGGCTCGGATTACGTTTTGCACTGGCCAGGGCGTGAGCGCGGGAAAATAACTGCTCCACGCGTTGTGTAAATTCCATTGATGTCATCACTTAACCTCCAGTCGCACATAACGGCCCCGCAAAGCTAAACAAAAGCTGACTGCGAGAGTTGATTGACGTGACTTTGACTTGCTCTCTGGTCTATTCAATGGCGATGCTTGCTGCATTTTTCAAGTTTTTACGAGGCTTAACCTAACCATGATTCGCTGCGAGTATTTTGATCCCGACACCGATGACATCCCGCCAACTAGCACAACTGTTGGGCAAATCGTTTTGCAGCCGAATCACTCTCTAAGCTGGCGTGCACTCAAATACTTCCTCGCCTTTATGATGCTTTTGTCCTTTGGAATCGCCATCACTTTCATGTTCTTCGGCTACTGGCTGGTTCTACCCTTTACCGGGTTGGAAATGGCAGCACTCGCTTACTGTCTCTGGCTATGCCTGCGACGGGGTAGCCTGCAAGAGGTCATCACATTCAGTGCAGATGAAGTCCGGCTAGAAACCGGCATTGATTCGCCAGATAACACCGAAACCTGGGAACGTTTTTTTACCAAGATTCACGTCACCGAAGCCATCCACCCTTGGTATCGTAAAACCGTAGCATTGGTGCATCGCGGTAACAGCTTTGAGATCGGTGCTTTTCTAACCTCGCCGGAAAAGGATGAACTCATTGAATCTCTTTACGACATGGTGCGTCGTGCTGATGCCGCCATGGTAAGACAGACCTAAGCAACCTCGCTGAAGAGCCCACCTCCGGCCTGAAACCCTGCTCGCAGCCAGTTCGAGGCCTGTTGATTACGACCCTGCCAAGCCAATGAAAACACCACTGAATCGCACCGTTTACGGCAGTATTGACTTGTCATGACCGCTCACATATAAACCGGCGCTCCACGTGTCTGACAGGATGCCCGTAGCGGTTGGATCGGCCTGCTCTATGTACAACAAAGCTAGGCGACAAATGCCTGACAACGGCATGGAAGACGATGTTTTACTGCCGTGATGAGGCGCCAGCAACAGCCGCAAGCCTTGTTCACTCACCAAAAGCGAAGGCCGGCGAGAGCGCAGCGTGCTAGCCCCGGCGGTTCAGAAAAAACACGAGGTTTCGACATTGACCCACGTATCCTTTTCACGCAAAAAAGCGGGGATATCATTTGCAAAGGCCAGGGCGCAGTTCAGCAAAATTTTTTGACTACACTCGCTTGAGCAACTTCTCTTGATCAAAGTCTTTTCGAGAACTTCTTTTCGAAGGGTTCTCTTTGAGAAGTTCTTTTAGCCAACTTATTTTGAGTAACGTCTCTTTGATGAATTCTTTCGAACAAATTTAGGCATTCGTTGACCGATCACCATGAAAGACCGTCTGCGCAAATTAATTCCTAGCCGCGACAAGATGCGTGAGATTTCTGCCCTCCGGCCTGTAGCCCATTTGTTCAATCGGTCGGAGCTGTGGCACTTCAACCGACGCGGGGTCTCCGGGGCGGCCTTCATAGGTTTATTTTCGGCCTTTATTCCCGTGCCGTCTCAGATGCTGTTGGCAGCGATCATTGCGATCATTGCCCGGGTAAACCTCCCCATCTCAGTCGCGCTAGTATGGATCACCAACCCCATCACTATACCGCCAATAATCTACGGTTCTTATCGTGTCGGTGCTTGGGTCCTGGGTATTGATGTTGCCGAGCTTCAGGTCGAAATGTCCCTCGACTGGGTGTTGGCGAATTTTTTGGCCATTGGCAAACCCCTGTTCATAGGCTCGGTGATCTGCGGCCTGGTTGCAGGAAGCATTGGATTCACTGCGAGCCATTTTATGTGGCGCAATCAAGTTATGCATCAATGGCGAAAACGTCGACGGCTACGCGGTGAGGAAAAATCCGCGGAGAGGGATGACTAGTGTAAAAACCGGGCCGGGCCGAGCTGACTGGCACGTCTTGCTGGCATCCAAGCCGCAAGCAGGGCAATCACCACACTGGTGCCTGCAATGATCAAAAGATCAGCAATAACCAATTTCGTCGGCACCAGGGCAAAGTACGATCCGTCGAGTAGATGCTGGCCGCTAAGCGCGCCGATAAAATCTACCAACTCGTTAACAAAGACCGTAAGCAGCATTCCCAGACCCAAGCCGCCCAATGTACCTATCAACGCGATCAGTCCGCCTTGCGACAGAAATAACGACAGCACAAAGCGTCGATCTGCTCCCAAGGTGCGCAGCATGGCGATTTGTGCGCGTTTGTCGTGCACCATCATCGATTGGCCCGCGACAATGTTAAAACCAGCAATGGCCACCACAAGCAATAGCAATACAAACATCATGGACTTTTCCATGCGTACAGCTTGAAAGAGCTCGCCATAAATCTCTTCCCATGTCTCTAGGTCTCCGCTGGAGTCAAGACTGGCGAGCATCGAGCCCACAGCAGATGCCTGCATAGGGTCCGCCAGCATGACTCGCGTGCCAAGCTGACCCAGAGCCTGCCATGCAACGTCGTCGCGGTGATTCAAGTTAACCAATACCATGCTGTAGTCGGGGGCTGCCCGCAGCTCGAAAGTGCCGACCAAATTCAGCCTCAGCCATCTTAGGGCCACGCTATCGCCTTGGCTCACCGTGAGGGCAATCACTACCGGATCGCCCAGGGATAGACCCAAGTAGCGCGCCAAAGGTTCACCCATAACAATGGCATCGGCGAAGTTGTCTAGGTGGCTGAGGCTCCCCTGCTGCATAGCCTCCTTAAGCTCGGTCATCTGCTCCAGTTCATCGCCGGCAAAGCCGATGATCGTCACCGGCTGCGGCCTGCTACTGCCGCCCACCACACCGAAACCCTGAAAAAACTTGGCCACGCTTCGCACGTCAGAACGCTCCGCCAACGCCTGCTGCAAAGGCATAGATAGCGACGGCTGATGAATCGAAATGTGGGGAATACTGCCTAATAACCGCAGGCGCAGCTCATGATCAAAGCCATTCATCACATTGACCACCAAAGTCAGCACACCAACCCCCAGCACCAGACCAATCAAAGATACCCAGGTAACGAAACGGGCAAATCCGTTGGATCCCTGCAACAACATGCGACCGGCCATCTGCGCCAGCAGATCCCGACCTACCTTCATCTTAGCCTGGGCGGCATTCGGGTTAGCCATAGGGTTTGGCCTCGCTAGGCTTGCTTTCTTCCAAGCCGCCTTCAGAAAGGGTCAGCACCCGATCAAAGTGATGCAGCATGGTGGCATCGTGGGTGACCACCAGAAACGCCAAGGTGCGAGACTCACTTAACGCAACCATTAGCGACATCAGCTCCGCAGCACTGGTGCCATCTAAATTTCCCGTGGGTTCATCCGCGAGCACCAGCTTAGGCCCGTGAATAAGCGCCCGTGCCACCGCTACACGCTGACGTTCACCACCCGAGAGCTCACTAGGGATATGGCTCAGTCGGTGGCCCAACCCAACGCGATCCAGCAAGTCAGCACTTCTCGATTGCGCATCTTGCTGGCTCGCGCCATTTAAACGCAGTGGCAAAGCCACATTTTCAAGGGCCGTAAATTCAGGCAGCAAATGGTGTTGCTGATACACAAAGCCCATGTACTGACGTCGCAGTGCAGTTCGCGCCTCGTTGCTGGCAGGAGTCATGGTTTCGCCTGCTACTGCTACTCCGCCCGCATCCGCCTCATCCAAACCTGCCAACAAATGCAGTAATGTGCTCTTGCCGGAACCCGAGCGCCCGACGATGGCCACACGTTCCCCAGCATCCACCTGCAGGTTGATATCCTGCAGCACGGTGACAGCCTCTCCCCCTTGCGCAAAGGTCTTTGCCAAACTCTTGGCAGTCAAAATTTGAGCAGGTTCATTCATTGGCAAGCACTCGACTGGGCATCAACCCCATGGCACGACAGGCCGGATACAGACTGGCGAGCAAGGCCGCGACCACGGAGAGACCGCCAATCAGCAGCAAGTCCTCCACAATCACTTGAACCGGCAGGTAACCGATAAAGTACTGAGACATTAAATCATATTGCACAGACGCTGTGACGGCATTCACCAGCAGGGGAACCCCCCAGCCCAGCAGCAGACCTGCCGCGATACCCGCCAGAGTGCCGATTACCCCCAGTACTATGCCCACCAAACAAAACAAACCAAGCACTCGCAGGCGACTGGTACCCATGCTGCGCAAAATGGCGATATCGCCGCGGCGTTGTTCAACAATCATGATCAGGCCTGATACGAGGTTAAACGCCGCCACCGCAATCAGCAGAGAAAAGAGTAAGAATAAAGTCGCCTTTTGCACGGATATTGCCTGATACAGCGTGCCAAATTCCGTCATCCACGAACGCACCTGTGGCTCACTCCCGGCTAGCTGAGTGTATAAAAACCGGCTCGCCCCATGGCTATTAAACAGGTCGGACAACCGGCCCTGCACGCCGTGGGCCCGGCCAGGCAAGCGCAACAGTCGCTGCGCATCGGAAAGACTGATAAAGGCGCCGCTGCCGTCCAGCTGAGATTGACTGCGAAATATGCTCACCACGGTAAAGCGCTTCTGACGCGGCAGCGCCCCGGCAATACTGAGTCGTTGATCCGGCAGCAACACGACTAGCTTGTCGCCTACCTCGACCTGTAGCTGGTCGGCCAAGCGGCCACCCAGAGCAATACCAAAGGCCATTCGCTGTATGTCAGTAAACGCGCCGTCGACGACAAAGTCTGCCACCGCGCTCACGCCGGCGTAGCTTTCATCAACCCCGGTGATTTGCGCTGGGCGCACCTCGCCATTAGCGGAGAGCAAACCGCTGCTTTGTGCAACGGGAGCGAGCGCGGTTAAACCAGACGAAGCATCGGACGTCGGCAGAGCGGCCAAGTCAGCCAGGGGCGTACCTTGAGGTGAGGTGGCGGTTATATGCGGCAGCACACTCAACAATCGCTCACGCATTTCGCGCTCAAAGCCATTAACCACGGAAATAACAAAAACCAGGACGGCGATGCTGACCACGAGCCCTGCCAGAGCAAGGGCTCCTACGAAGGACGCACCTGTCGCGCTATCGACGCTGCGTCCTGCGGTGCCAAAGTGGCCGAGGGCGTAACGAACCGCCATGTCGAACAACAATTTAACCGGCATTGCGTACTGTTCAGGCTCGCCGACGACTACGAATTATTTACCGACCTTTTGCGCCAGATCCGCAGAGGCGCCATCTGCTGAGTCATCGGCCGGTGCCTTTAAAAAGGGAGACTTCTCGCACATCTGCGGATCACCGCCACAGACCTCGCACTCCATTTCCATGCCCAGAGCTTTCATACCGCCGCAACTTCCAGCGATGGGCTGGCGACCAAAGATCACGCCAACGGCCATGGCCCCGACTAGAGCCAACATGACAAAGAATGCAACGACAACAGTTTCCATAACTTACTCCAAAAGCCAAGACGGCTAAGAGGGCGGCGCGACTAGGTAGGCGGTCATGGCAGGAGTATAGCGCTCTACAAATGCGCCATCAGCGCCTTTTTCAATTACGAGCACAGCAAGACTCAACCGCTCTGCCAAGGCAAGACCTGCATCACCGCCCAACACCATAATCGTTGTCGCGTAGGCATCAGCGTACATGGCCTGCGGATGAATGACCGTAACCGACGCTACCTGATTTTCCGCAGGCCGCCCTGTACGCGGGTCAATCACATGATCTACGCGTATGCCGCCTACCTCGCGAAAATTTCGGTAGTCACCAGAGGTCGCAACACCCTGACCGGTTACGCTAAGCACGCGATGTATGGAGCCAAGGCTGCCAGCGACGGGTTTTTCGATGCCAATGCGCCAAGGCCGACCTCCAGGGCTAGAGCCCACGGTCCGCATCTCACCGCCAATATCCACCATAAAGTCTGTGCAGGATTTAGCGGCCATATGCTCGGCTAACTCGTCAACGCCAAGACCCTTTGCCAGCGCCGATAAATCAACGTAGACACCCTTCGCCTTTTTCCGCGCTGCGCTATTCGGCGCATCGAGTTGCAGTTGTTCCATGCCAACCCAACGGGCGGCCGAACGCTGGGCTTCCAAGGAGGGTAATTCGACGACCTCTAGAGGCCCAAACCCCCACAGATTTACCAGGGGCCCAATGGTCACATCAAACGCACCCTCGCTCTCTCGCCACACTAGCAAGGCCGCTTGCAGCACAGAAGAAAAGCGCGGCGATAGCGTTTGCCACCCCTCCTCATCCGCGCGGTTAAACGCACTGATCTCAGAGTCGGCAACATAGGTCGACAGGCTTTGATTGAAACCCTGCAGTAATTCATCCAGCCCTTGTTGGCTGGTTGCACATTTTTCACTCTCGCGATACTGCACCCGGTAATAGGTGCCCATGGTGGCGCCCTCAACACTGCGATAACTCGGTGCCTGATTTTTGTCGGCGTCGCTTCCGCAGGCCGTGAGGAGCAACCCTCCAGCCAGCAGCATGAGCCATCGTTTTATACCAAAAATTAGAGTGTCCATGCGCGCTTGCCGAATTGGGACGCCCAGTTTAACGCGCTTGGCAGGGCAAATCAGATGGCTATTGATAACATGGCCACGCGGTATCCACGACATCGGCTGTACTTTTGCTAATTCGTCCCGCAAAAGGCACCATTTCGTTCTTCGAGAATGCGACACGGGTTGGGGGCTCTGGGCGCAGCTGCTTGCCCGTAGGCACCTACCACTGGCACCGCTTCAACCCA
>JAYYHB010000077.1:0-7551 GCA_036157095.1 Pseudomonadota bacterium | reverse complement strand
CTGACTCGATCTGTCCATCGCGCACTTGTGGCCTGAAACGCCAACTGCCCACAGCCTCCAATGCGGCTGCATCGAACAATCCCGGTGGTTCGCTCGCGACGACTTGCGCATTGACGACCTGTCCTTGGGGTGTGACATCATATTGCACAGTCACCTTGCCCCCGACGCCCTTAAGCCTTAAATCAGCGGGATAGACGGGCGCACTACCTTTCACTAATTGAAGAGTTTGATTGTCTGGCTGCTGCAGGGCGCAGGACGCCAGTAGGCCTAAGACGAGCGTGCAGATCAAAGGCGTAAAAAACCAACGGACGGCCGTGATGACATACTCAATATTCACATCGATTCCAGCGTCTGGTCCTCCAATGAACTATAATGCTCTCAACACTTATAGCTTATCTTGATAGGACTTGTCAGATACTACGCAAGACAGACCGGCTAACGACACGGGAGACGTAGCGCCATCGCAAGAGGTTGATAACGAACAGCCCCTGACATTGCGCCAACTGTTCGGCAGCGCCATCTCGGCAATGATTGGCGTGCAATCCAAGGAAAAGCGCGAACGCGACTTTTCTCGGGGTAAGGCCAGCCACTTCATCATTGTTGGGGTGGTGCTCACCGCTATCTTCGTGCTGTCCATGGCCGGCGTGGTAAGCCTGGTCTTAAGCTTCGTTACCTAGCGAGCTGAAGCCAAAAGGCAATGCGCTACCCCAGCAGTTTTTCCGCACCGGCGCGCATTATTTCTTGATTTGACTGAAACTGCGCGAAGAGTCCAAATTGTTCGATTGCGCGCTGCAGGTTAGTGCCGTGGTTGGAAACCTTGAAGTACCGGTCGCCACTGAGGTGATCTGTAAGAAAACGCAGTCCAAGCATAAAGGCGAGAAATCCTGGAGCCTCGACCAGATTCTCGACTAGCGAGTTATCTTCACTAAACTTTTCCCCTCGCCCCTGCAAAAAGCCGTCAAGGCAAGCCTGATAGTCGTGCTCATCGAAACCACCTCGACTGAAAGCAACCGACCGAAACAGATCGCCAAAGTCCCAGGCCCAGTGACCGACCATGTTGTTGTCCAAATCGATCACCGACAGCACGCTTGCGCCCAGCCGATCAAACAGTAGGTTGTTGATTTTGCAGTCGCCGTGAATCACCGCGTTCGACTCCAACAACCTCTTAGGCCACTGACGATTTCTTTGTACCAGTGCAATCCAAGGACTCGCGACCTGACTTTCAGATGCCTTACTTTGCGCGACGGCCATGTCAAAGGCACGAAGGTAGTGCGTCATGTTGAGAAAACCCGGGATCGTCTCGACCAGATCCTTAGGATTAAGGGCGGCTATCGCGCTCTGATAGCCTCCAAAGGCTCTAGCCGCTGCGCGAATTTGCTGCCGATTGGTTGGTGGATCGCAGGTCATGGAATTTTCAACAAAGCGCCAAAGACGCCATGCATGATTCTCACCTTGATCGGCAATGATACAGAACGAATCCCCCTCGCGCGTTGAAACCAGTTCGGGCACGAGATAGTTGGCGCAGTAATGGGTGTTTGCAGACAAGGCCTTGAGCACCCCTAGGGTTTGGCTCATTAATGCGGGGATGTCGCCATAAACTTGACCATTGATTTTCTGCAGCACAAAGCGCTCTTGAGGATTGCTATCGCTGTGGAGCAAATAGGTCTGGTGAATATGGCCATTACCCAAGGGTTCCAGCGCGACTTCCTCGAACCAGGCAAGAGCGGCGCGCTGTGCATGAGCCTTGTCTTCGCTTGCCAGTTCCATCAGTTAGCAGTGGTTAGTTCCGTAAGGGCCGCATACCAACTGATTAAGGGCGCAGCCATGTACTCGCCCTGGGGCTTAGCCAGAGCCTGCATCTGCCGCATCGCTTGCTCTGCCGACAACTCACCCGCACTGAAAGCGAACAGCAAGTCAGCCCCCTTCGATAAGCATAAGAGCACGGGTCGCAGTTCATCGCCTGCATTGAACAAATCCTCACCCCAGGGCACTAGGTGTCCTTTGACTTGGGTGGCTGCCTCCAGCAACGAAAGCTCGGCCAACTGACGAGCGGGCATACTTTCAGGCGGCAGAAAGTCCACTACCCGATTAAGGAGTGTGTCCGCATGGTAGGGTCGGGCCTTGGGCATTTCTGTTCCTGCTAGACGTGCCTGCAATGCCTCTTCGCCCAGCAAACGTCCGTACCATTTCACCGGTTCTAGTAAGCATAGCGCCCCGAGCTGGGCTTCGGTAAAACCCATGGCCAGTAATTTTTTGCGGGCAACCGCCTCGGGATCTGCGGGAAGTGAGCGCCAGCAGCACTGCAGTCGTCTATACATGCTTGCAGAGTCCGTGCACGAGGCTGGAGACCAAAGCCGCTCTGCTACCGCGGGCAAGCGACTGTACAACCTTGTGCTGAGGACGTCTGGATTGACCAACTCGGCCCACAGGCAGGCCTCACCGCCCAACACCTTGACCTCTCCTTGGTAGTCAACGCGATCCTTGCGCCAATGCTTGGTCCATTCCATGCCATCGGCTACATGGGAAAGGCGCGGGTCTTGCTGCAGGGCGTCCTCTTGAGTAAGCCATTGGCTTTGTTCGGCCTCAGGATCAAAACCGTAGTGCACATCCGCGGGATAGTGCAGATCCAAATAGTATGGACCGGACACAAGTACCGGGCGAGGCAGCGCGAGGGCGCGATCTCTTGACGTAGCTCCACGCCAATTCTGTACGACACAATCAGGCATTTGCGGATGAAGCACCTCATCCCAGCCTATGGCTTTTCTGCCGAGCTTCGTCACCATCGAGCAAACCCGAATCAAAAACTGGTTCTGCAGATCGTGTGTGCTGAGCTGTTCTTGCTCAAGATAGGACGCAATCGCCGAATCGCTCCGCCACCAACTCGGATTCACCTCATCCCCCCCAACATGCAGGTACTCGTCGGGAAAGATTCCAGCGACCTCGCCCAACAGGACTTCAATCGCCTGGTAGACAGCCTCGTCCAGGGGGTTGAGACATGCCTTGTGCACCCCGAAGCGGCGACTCGCTGCAGTTTTTTGGGTGCCCCACTCAGGATGCGAGACCAACCATGAGGTCACATGACCGGGCATGTCGAGTTCCGGCACGATACGCACAGCGCGATCCGCGGCGTAGGTAACAAGCTCACGCAGTTCCTTGGCTGTGTAGTGATCGTCGCTGGCAAGATTGGGAAAGGCCGCGCTTGGAAAGCGAAAGCCCTGATCATCGGACAGGTGCAGATGCAGCACGTTCATTTTCAACGCCGCCAGGCCATCAATCACAGACTTCAGCGCGGCAACCGGAAAAAAATGCCTGGCAACATCGAGAAGCAAACCGCGCCATGCAAAGCGGGGCTTATCCTGAATAAGCAGACCAGGGTACAGCTGATTGTGCAGAGCCAGCTGATTAAGGGTGGCAATGCCGTGAAGCGCACCCCAATACCCAGGGGACGACAGCTCTACACCTTTCGCGGTCACCCTCAAACGATAGGACTCATCCATTTGCAGAAATGGGATTGGCTCAGGATCCTGGGTAGCAACGGTGATGTCCAAAATGCCCACGGCAAATGAGCCAAGCATCTGCTGCGCAAGAGGCTTCAGTCTCCCGGTTGGATCGCCAACGACCTGGATAACAGTCGCTAAACCGTGTCGTGCAACGGGCGTCGTTCGACCCGCTGGCAAACTGACCTGGTTAGGCCAAGGCATGCAGTGCAGTGTCTGCTCAGTGAGATTCGTCATGCCAAATATGATGCATCAAGCCTCGGGTCGACGACATCATCATATTTTGCGCGAATAGTCGGGAACCGTGTTTATCGGACTTAACGCATTAAGGGTAAGGGTGCTGAGACCTCGGCGACACCCCTCATCTAGATTATTCGTTCGCATATCGAACACGTCGTCCGCCCTGCTCAACGGCAATTTAAGTTTTGCTATACAAGCCTCTTCGGTCGCCTAGATGCTGCTCACTACGTGCAAGAGCTGTGAGCTATGGCTGATGAGCACTATCCTGATAGCGACTTCTAATGCCAAATCTGCTAACGGAGCGATTCGCTGAAATCGCAGAGGCGCCCTCATCACAACTATCGCAACCATCTTAAAAACATGCCGATGCGAATGGTATTGCGATTGGCCGCTATCTACCCGCAGTACCGCAAATTAAGGGAAATCCAAGATATCTCGTAAGCGCATCGCGACAAGGCAAGGAGGGTTAAGTCGTGTTGAATTACGTAGTCGACCCAGAAGGCAACACCTACGAAATTGAAGCTACCACCTATGCCGGCGATCGATCCTTTGTTGATGCTGCGAAAACAGCCGCTCGTCGATACAGGTACATGACCTCTCACTTCAATGGCGAACCCATGCACTCCTCTGCGGTAAATAAAGTTACATTTCGACTTTTCAGTAAACAAGTCAGTACAACAACAGAACAGATCAACCAAACCTTAGCTACGCTAACCGATTTAGGCTTTACCTACCTGTATGAGGATGTTTTTGGTTGTTGTTAATCCGCATCCGCCGGGCGTTTGGTTGACCGCGTCAGGGTCGAGCGGAGCCTCGATCGAGCTTTGCGATATTTAAAAGGTTTCAAGGTGTTTACGGCCGAGAAAATCCAAGAGCTGCGGCAACAACTCCTCTAACATCAAATTAAGGCGGGTAGCTTCGGCGAGGCGATGAAGACTTGGGTCGTCATTGAACCGCAGTTGGAGGAAACTCAGGACTTTACAAGTCTTTTAAGGCCATCGCTCAGATCAAAAGGTTGCAAGATGAGGGTAGGGATTTTAGCGCTTCCGACACTGTGTACGATGGCTACCGCTAGAGCCGTAAGCTCTTGCCATCAGCCTTTAGTTCTTCAGGTTTAGACGACCGCGCCCAGAGCAAATTGTAATGCGACCCGGGGTTTTAAGGCTTCGCCATCGAACCAAACGTACGCTGTGACATTCGCGGTGATTATCGAAACAGCACACTGTCCATAATTGGCGACCCGGACACCACATTTACCGGGACTGAGCATTGGTAAAAATCAAATCAGATACCCTCGTCAACAAAACCGAAGACACCCTTCGCAGGCCTTCGTCCCTCATTCGATAAAAAACCACTGGTTGCGATAAACTCCGCCACTTTTCAGGGACGCGGTAGGCAATATTTTGAACATAAAAGAACGTTTGCAATCGGTGCTTAAGGCGGAAGCCGAGGCCATTGACGCAGTCGTAGTAAACGACGATTTCGTCAGCGCTGTCGTGATCATGCAGCACTGCCAGGGCAAGATACTCACGACGGGGATTGGTAAGGCGGGTCATATTGCGAAGAAGTTTGCAGCGACCCTATGTTCTACCGCGACTCCCGCCGATTTCATTCATCCCGCCGAAGCGGCCCACGGTGACCTTGGACTGGTAGGCAACAAGGATGTAATGATCGCGTTTTCCACCAGCGGCAAGAGCCGAGAGGTATTGGAAATATTGGAAATGTCGCGTCACTTAGGCGTAGACAAAATCATCGGCGTTACATCACACCTAGATTCCCAGCTGCGCGAGCACTCCGACCTCATTCTGGATATGGGTACCATTTCCGAACCTTGTCCCCTGGGTTTAACCCCAAGCGCGTCCATGGCGGTGATGCTGGCCATCAGCGATGCGCTGGCACTCGCCTTGTTGGAACAAAAAGGTGTTACCCGAGAAGACTACGGTCTGCGCCACCACGGTGGTTATCTTGGGCGCGCTGCGCGGGCCGATAACGAGCCCAGATAGACGCTACAGCAACGCCAGTAGACTATTCGGGATACATGTCGAATATAAAGCCGTCGTGGGTGGCCTGAAAACCCAAGCCTTTAAAGAAGTCTGCTGGACCGTGAAGCCGGGCTTCCAAATGTCTCCCGCCCTTGCTCTCTGCCACACCGATCGCGTGCCCTACTAGCCAACGCCCTACCCCATTGCCTTGGTAATTTGGCTCGACTATTACCATAGCAAGGGAGAAGCTTCGCGCGCCTTGGTCATCGATCGGCGTAGGCTCGTTCATGGCATAGCAGCCAATAATGCGCTCGCCAAGCTTTGCCACGCGCAGCACTTCTGGGGCTGGAGCTATCGTTGCGAGCGCCGTCGCCATTGCTTCGGGCAGTGCCGCCGGGTCGCCGCGAAAAACCTCAAAATCACGCAGGCTTAGCGCCAAAACCCACCCAGCTTGGTCTTAATATTGTTCCATAGGTTGGGGCGCCGGGGTTGGTCGAGCAAATGCCGAATCATCACGTTGGCCAGTCGTTGATAATTTGCCCAGTCATCCGTGATGCCGTAACAGTCCTCGCCAAAAAGTTCGGCAAAGTCTTGGGACAATCTAGGCAAGTAGCGCTGCAAAAATTGAAGACCTTGAGAACTGAAGTCGGATGCGTAAAGCGTACCGCCATGCACCGCGAAAAGAGCGGTCACCGGACCCTCTTGCAAACGCACCGATGATAACTGCTCGCCTCGATCCTGCAGGAAGGCTTGGCTAAGCAGACCGTGTTGTGCGCAGAAGGCAAGCACGAATCCGAGGGGTAACAAGGCCCTATCCAGGGCACCTGCCTCGGGCAAATAGTCGTCAACACTGGCCAATACCGTCATCGAATGCTCGCTATCAGGGCGCGAAACTAGACCGCGCGCGTATGCCCCAGCCGGCATCCGTACGCTGCAATATGTATAGCGAGTTAAATGATATGTAGGCTTCACCCTGGGGATTGAAGCGCGTGAACTGCACAGCGAAGTGCACTTTTTCTGTGTCTGCCTGGACCGTTCTGATGCTATCCCATTGGCTATGCGACCAGTTGAATCGCTTCGCGAAGGCTTCAAAGTCCATGCCGTCAATAAAGCTCCGGCGATCCGCAAATACCGTGACACCGCCACTGGCTATGCGCACATGGGGATAGGTCAGGGTATCCGCAAAGGCCGGCGTGTCTCGTTTGTTGAACGTACGCATGAAGTCATCCATGACCTCGAGGGCTTCCGCTTCCGCCTGACGCACATCCGCAGGTGCGCTCGCATCGAGCAGAGTCATGACTGGACGTTCAGCGAGCGCCGCAGTTGCTTGAAGGAATAGCCCAAGTGCGACGATCGTCGCTACCACGGAAGTTCGCATAACTATCTCCTGCTATGACGGCTTGTCGCCGGTCAATGTGACTCGGTGCATCAATCGATGCCGGGGAAGAAAATCGTTTATCGGTTTGTGTTGGGTTGATCGGTTATCCCAAATCGCGACGGTACCCGGCTCCCAAGATAGGCGCACGGTATGTTCAACGGCGACAACATGCTGATAAAGAAAGGCCAGCAGCGCATCGCTTTCCTTACTCGGCAATCCAACGATCTTGGTCGTGAATAACTCGTTGGCATAAATGGCCTTCCGACCAGATTCAGGATGGGTCCGCACCAGCGGATGTTCGACGGGCGGATTCTCTGCAATCGCCGACGCCAGTCGCTCGGCACCACCCGGTTCAGCCAAACTTTCTCGAAAACCTTGACGAAAATCGTTCACCGCTTTGAGCGGGGTTAAGAAGGTTCGCATTTCGGGCGATAGCGCCTCATAGGCCGCAGTC
>JAYYHB010000076.1:0-3339 GCA_036157095.1 Pseudomonadota bacterium | reverse complement strand
CAAACATTGGCCGAAAGCCGTCATCGCCGGATACGAGTTCTGTGCCCTCGTATCGTTTGCCATCGCGTTCTTGTTGATCTTTATCCCGGACTGAGTTGCGCGAGAGCGTACCGTTCATCACGTCGCCTTCCTCCATTTTGCCGATAGCAGCCTGCGCCTCTTCTGCGGCCTCTTGGGTGAAAGGTATACGATGAGCGCGGGGTATGCCCTTGGGAATACCTGCCTCGTCAAGCGCTCGCACCCAGAAAAAGATACCGCCAGGCTCTCGCGTGACTTTGTCAGGCTCATCGATCGTGATCCACAGGACCCGAAAATCGACGGGCATATCCTTGCTTGTAGGCCATCCCAGCATGCTTTGGTGCCCAATCCATGTGACTGCGTAGAAAACGCTCACCAAGGCGATCAGCGAGATTTTCAGTCCTCGCTTGCCGGGCAGGGTGATGCAAAGTGTCAACAGCAACGCCGCCACCAGCGCATAGGCGAGGCTCAATATGAGCATTGAGGTCATCATGATTTGGTGGCGGTTGCCAAGGTCAGCAGCCGCTTGGGTCGCTGGTTCGTGTTTGTGACTTCGCCCTTTTCATTGAGGGTAAATCGCACGGCGGTCTTTTCATCACCGCTGCCGGTCAGTTCGATGGTGTCGTAATAAACCAGGCTTACGTTTGGGTTCAGCTTTTCTACTTTGACCGAAACAGGCAGTGGCGCGGCGTAATTTGATTTGTAGTGCAAGAGGTTCACCACGTATTCGCCGGATTGGGTCGCGCGTACAGTCACGGTTTCCTGATTGATGGGGTTATTCACTTTCACCCCGTTGACGTTGATTTGGTCGGCAAACACTCCACGGTCGTCCCGGTCGAGGTGCATCAGACCGCTGTCTCGATTGTGATACCACACCAGCCCACCCTGCGGGTCTTCGACCAATGCGTCGACGTCGTCAGGATGCTCGTCTGCCCAGCGAATGGTAATCAGCACTTCAGCCTTGCTCTCTATATCGCCGGTTTTTTCCGGCGTGCTAATGAGCATGAAGGCTATAGCAAACATGAAGGCGAAGCCCAGCAGGGTATTGAACAAGAGATCGGTGAAAACGTCTTGATCGGTATTTTGCTTAAAGAATCGGTGTTTCAAGGGATGCCCTAGCGCTCGTACTGGTTGGTCGCGCCAATGACCGTCAGTCGATTCACTAGGCTCGCTAGGGCCGAGTCCAGCAGGTAGTACTGAAGCTTTAGCAAGGTGCTGGTCACAAGCCCTGCCAGCGTCGTATAAAGCGCGATTGCCATGCCGCCGCTCATGGCGGCCAACAGCTGCTGAATTAAGGACGGATCAAATTGCTCAATCTCACCAATGGGCAAGAGCATTAAGATAAAGCCAATGACAGTACCGGTAAGTCCGAGCTTCAGCAGCAGGTCGGCAATAAAGTGCCCCGCGGCATGGGTATTGGTAAGTTCGTCGCCAATGGTCTCAATCAACTGCTGCCGGTCGGCAGCGTTGGCTGTGGCGGCGCTTAGCGCGCGAACGACATAGCTTTGGTCTGTATCTGATGCGTAGACTGGGGATAATTCTGCTGCACGACAGATTGCTGTTTCTTTGTCGAGGGCTTTGGCCCGATAAAGCCAATGCATCGTTGCCGTGGCATAGAGCGCAAGGATCAGCCAGCTGATCATGCTTCGGTCGCTGGAAAGGGCGAGCTGCAGTAGGCCCGTGTTTGCCAGCATAAAAAAACCGAAAAGAATCAAACCGAGGATGATGAGCGCGCTTAAAAATAAGTGGTCGTCTGGCTTTCCTAGCACGTGATGAATCCTATAGACACAATGGTAGTAAGGTTCACTGCCGCGTCGCTTGCAGCCGGTTAGTTTTGATAATCAGGGTCTAGGCTGTCGGCCAGACGACGCATCGACGGCCAAGCTGTGGCGCTTAAGCCTTCCCAAGAGTCGGGATTATTGAATGTGGTCTCCATCATGTCGATGGCACTTTGGTTCGGCATGTTAAGTGTGCCGTTCATGGCACCGACCTGAATCTTGCAAGCCCGCTCGATGTAGTAAAGGCGGAGAAAGCATGAGCCAACGCTGCCACCCAGGGCGAGAGTGCCGTGATTACGGAGCATCATTAGGTGCTTATCGCCTAAATCTGCCACTACGCGCTCGCGCTCATCGAGGTCTAGGGCCACACCTTCCCAATCGTGATAGGCGGTGTCGTGATAAACAAAGAGTGCATGCTGGGTAATGGGTAATAGGCCTTCCTGCATAGCTGATACGGCGACACCGGCATCGGTATGCAGGTGCATTACCGCCGCAGCGTCATGACGAGCCATATGTACTGCGCTGTGAATGGTAAAGCCAGCAGCATTTACCTCATAGCCGTTACTGAGCACGACATTGCCATCAAGATCGACTTTCACCAAATTCGAGGCAGTGACTTCGCTAAATTGAAAGCCGTATGGGTTCAGTAAGAAGTGGTCATCCGGACCAGGAACACGAGCGGATAAGTGGGTAAACACCATGTCGTCCCATCCGTAGTGGGCAACCAATCGGTAGGCGGCTGCCAGGTCTTGGCGAATGGCCCATTCCTCAGTGGTTACCTGCGAACAGATGTCCAGATTTTGAACGACCGCTTCACTCATGCTGATCTCCCCTCGCAACACAAAATAACAAGAAACAAAACTGCGTCTGTGAATAAGAACGCTATACCGACTGACCTTGTTGAGTCCAGCTTGAGATGCTTTTTTCCTGCGTTGCGGGCAAAGGCAGCGGACGCCCGATTTTTGTTTTGAGACAGATTTTGGGCTCAAAAAACCTCCCAGAGGTGGCCTTGTCCTGGCGCTGATAGGCGCATTTAGCAAGCACCCATTAAGTAGGTGAGTTCCACACTCTAGAGGCGGGGCGAGGGTACGCCGGCAGTTTGATGGAAGATCTTCGCGTCTCCATCTCGAAGTACTTAGAGCACAGCTACATCGTCTAGCACATTGTTAACGAAGCTAGTGACAATGACGTTTTGCTCTGCATTAGTCCATGTGCCGCGAACGTCTAGGCGGTCATGCGCATCGGCTTTTTCTTGTTTATTCTCGAATGGTGAGAGAGAAACCTCGTGTGTCCATGAATAAACGCTCGACGCGCTAGGTAGCGTCAGCGCGTCTGAACCGCTAGCAATACCAGCCGTGCATAAGAGTGCTTTACGCATGATCTCCCCTCTCTTATTTTGTTTTTGTCACCCAAGGCGGTGAATCATTATATGCGGAGGACTTGCAGTCACAAGCGCTCCCCTGAGCGCACTGTGTTAACTGTGAAAAAAAATTAGTGTTGGATTGACGAGGCGTTGCCTGCAGGAGGCGAGTGGTAGGTGTCG
>JAYYHB010000075.1:0-3280 GCA_036157095.1 Pseudomonadota bacterium | reverse complement strand
AATGGTGCAGGCAAAACTGCCATTCTCGAGGCCGTTTTCCTGCTAGCGCGCGGGCGCTCTTTTCGCACGACGCATTCAAAGCAGCTTATAAGACACAATGCGTCCGAGCTCATTGTTAGAGGCGAAGTAGAGTGCGCCCAGCTGGTGCATCGCTTGGCTCGCGCGAAATCAAGGAGCGGGGAAACCAGGGCCAGAATCGACGGTGAAGCCGCCCTCAAACAGTCACGGTTCGCTGAGTTAATACCTTTGCAGACACTTTTGCCAGGCATCGCCGATCTGGTATTAGATGGGCCATCAATACGTCGAGAGTTTGTAGATTGGGGTTTGTTCCACGTGGAACATCAATACTTGGATCTTACAAGGCGCTATCGTAAAGCACTGGCCCAGCGTGCAGCGTGGTTAAGGAGTGCCTCGGGCTTGAGTTTCGATCAAGACCCATGGGCTAGGGACATTGCAAAAAACGGCGTGAAAATCAACATGCGACGACGACGCTTCGTTGATTCACTGAACGAGCGAGTTCGTAGTGTTATCGAGGCTTTGGGCGCTCAGTTCGAGGTAAGGTTGGCTTACCAAGGCGCCAATATTGCCGTGGATGAGACTGCCCTGGCAGCTCAGATGGCAGATTCTTATGAACGCGATTGCCGACAGGGCATCACTCATAGCGGACCGCATCGAAATGATATCGATATACTTGTAACCGGAGCGAGAGCCAGAAACGTCGTCTCGCGAGGTCAGGCCAAGTTAATCGCTAGCGCCATCGCACTGGCCTACTGCGTTGAACTCAGGCATCGATCCGACATATTGCCAATCCTGTTGCTCGACGACTTTGGAGCTGAACTAGACGGCGTTCACAGAGAGCGGTTCTTCCAAGAACTTGAGCGAATTGGTTGCCAAGTGATAGCCACAACCACGGATGAGCCAAAGCATTTGGTGGGTCATGACTTGGCCCCTCTAGCCCGGGTGTTCCACGTGGCACATGGCACCATAAGCCGTTACTCGTAGCTGTTCTGTGATAAATTACGGCCCTAGCGGAAACTAATCAGACCGGGGGCCCAATGCCTGAAGAAAACAGCTACAACTCCGATAGCATCAAAGTTCTAAAAGGCTTGGACGCTGTACGAAAGCGCCCAGGGATGTACATTGGTGATACCGAAGATGGGACAGGCTTGCATCATATGGTGCAGGAACTCGTCGATAATTCCATCGATGAGGCGCTTGCAGGTTACTGCAATACGGTCTACGTCACGATGCACCCCGAAGAGGCGATTACCGTGCGAGACAATGGGCGCGGCATCCCCGTAGATATGCACCCAGAAGAAAACGTCAGTGCTGCTGAGGTCATCATGACAACACTGCACGCCGGGGGTAAATTCGACGACAATAGCTATAAGGTGTCTGGAGGCCTACATGGCGTAGGCGTTTCGGTGGTCAATGCGCTGTCCGACGAACTTCGCCTCACCGTGCGACGTGACAACAAAGTGTATCAACAGACCTATCAGCACGGCGTTCCCGTGGCGCCACTGGCCGAGACAGGGGAAACTCAAGAACGCGGCACGGAGTGCTACTTTCGACCCTCTCCAGAGACATTCCACAACATCAAGTTTCAGTACGAGCTGCTCGCGAAGCGCCTAAGAGAGCTGGCGTTCCTAAATTCAGGTGTCTCGATCGTGCTCACCGAAGAGCGTTCAGGTAAAGAAGATACCTTTTATTACGAAGGTGGCCTTCGGGCATTTGTGGAGTTTCTGAACCAGAACAAGCAGCCATTAAACGAGGTCTTTCACTTTAATATCGAGCGCGAAGATGGCATTGGTGTGGAAGTAGCGATGCAGTGGAATGACACGTTCCAGGAACAAGTTTTTTGCTACACAAACAACATCCCCCAAAGAGATGGTGGTACACACCTAGCGGGATTTCGCGGCGCGCTGACGCGCACCCTAAATACCTATATCGAGCATGAGAACATGCTAAAAAAGGCCCAGGTAAGCACTACGGGTGATGATGCGCGAGAGGGTATTACCGCGGTGGTTTCAGTGAAAGTGCCGGACCCCAAATTCTCCTCTCAAACGAAGGATAAGTTGGTGTCCAGTGAGGTAAAAACCTCGGTAGAACAGGAGCTTAGCAAATTTTTTTCCGAATACTTAGCCGAACATCCGCAAGACGCCAAGGCGGTCGTGGGTAAGATGATAGATGCGGCTCGAGCGCGGGAAGCGGCTCGTAAAGCACGCGATATGACAAGGCGCAAGGGTGCCTTGGACATTGCAGGGTTACCCGGCAAACTCGCAGATTGTCAGGAAAAAGACCCCGCTCTGTCTGAGATCTTTCTGGTTGAGGGTGATTCTGCAGGTGGGTCTGCAAAACAGGGCCGTGATCGGCGCACCCAGGCCATATTGCCACTAAAGGGCAAGATTCTGAACGTGGAAAAAGCACGGTTTGACAAAATGCTCTCCTCCCAAGAGATTGGAACCTTGGTAACGGCGCTGGGTTGTGGTATCGGAAAGGATGAGTTTGATCCTAACAAACTTCGCTACCACAACATCGTCATCATGACCGATGCGGATGTCGATGGGTCTCATATCAGGACCTTGTTGCTCACCTTCTTTTTCCGTCAAATGCCTGAATTGTTTGAACGCGGGCATATCTACATCGCCCAGCCGCCGCTTTACAAAGTGAAAAAGAAACGACAAGAGCGTTACGTAAAGGACGACGAGGAGCTCAACACTTATTTTGTTGATTTGTCGCTTCAGGACGCCAAGCTTTTTGTCAACCCAGAGGCGCCACCGGTTCAGGGAGAACCCCTCGAGACGCTCGTTGTTGCCTATATGGCTTTGCTGCAAACCTTGGCCGAGTCTCAGAATAAATATCCCGAGGAGCTTGTCATGGCGTTGGTGAGGCTCGATAAACTCACGCCAGAACGGATGTCGGACGAAGCCGCGATGCAGCAGTGGTCGCAATCCCTTGTTGATCTGCTTTGTCAGAGCTCGGACGCGAACCCAAAAGTCGAGGTAACGCTCGATACGGAAACCAATGCCTACGTGCCTAAAATAACGCTCTTGCTCAAGGGGGTTGCTCGTGAAATCGCTCTTCCCCTGACATTCCTAAGTGGGCGCGAGTACAAAGGTATCGCCGCTATGATTGATCAAGTGCAGGATCTTTTGGAGCCTGGTGCTTACGTGCAGCGCGGTGATCGCCGCCAAGACGTCGAGCACTTTGCAGAAGCGTTTGATTGGCTGCAAAAAGAAGCTAGACGGGGCATTGATCTGCAGAGGGATAAGGGGCTAGG
>JAYYHB010000074.1:0-5062 GCA_036157095.1 Pseudomonadota bacterium | reverse complement strand
GGCGCGCTTAATGTAGTCGAATAGCGTCGTAGCAAAGGGCCAGTAGCTTCCGACAGTTTTGAGCGCATTGGAACTCGCCAGGGTGCCCTCGCCACCAGCCAGGGCATTACCGCGCAAACGACCGTCGAAGCCATGGCACGCCGCGCACTGAGCATCATAGAGCTCCTTGCCCTTCGTGACCGCGCCGCTCCCTGCGGGCAAGCCCGACCCATCAGTGGCAACCACGGACTCGTAGCCTACTGGCGCGTCAGTGCCTAACTCAGGCTGTACGCCATGACCTAACTCTGCTTGTGATGAGGCCATTGAGAAAGGCATCGCCATTACTAGGAGCAATATGGACCTACCCATGAACATTGCTCACCCTGCCAGATGCTTCCACCATCCAACTCTGAATACCGTTGTAGTGGTAACTAAAACCCGGCGCAACATTCTGCAGTGCCTGACTGCGGGTCGGTTGAACATTGCTGACACTGTCTACTGCTCTGCTTTGCAGCACCGCAGGCTGACCATTCCAGCGCCAGGGGATGCGAAACCTCACCGGCTTATGTTCGCTAATCTCTGATTGAATGACCGCATCGGTCCAGGAACGTCCGCCATCGGCGCTTACCTCGACCCTACGCACGCTGCCATGGCCAGTCCATGCAAGCCCGGTGATTTCGAACACGCCTTTCTCGGGCAGCTGCATCTGACCAGAAGGTGATGTGATCACGGATTTGACGCCCATGCGCAGTGAAAACTGCCACGCGTTACCGTCGAGCTGCAGGTCAGTATATTTGCTGGTTTCTTCGCGCGTATGCGCTGGTTGGTTCATAACCTTGAGACTGCGCAACCATTTGACACTCAGATTGCCCTCACAGCCTGGCACGAGCAGACGCATGGGAAAACCCTGGGATCGCCTTAATGGTTCACCATTTTGGTACAGGGCGAGCAGGGCATCCGACGTGGCCAGCGAGAGAGGCACACTGCGATTCATCCCAGCCGCATCAGCGCCCTCAGCCACAACCCAAGTCGCAGACTCATCGAGGCCCGCCTCGTCGAGCAGGTAGTGCAGGGGTATGCCTGTCCATTCTGCACAGGAGATAAGCCCATTCAAGCCTCCGGCGGTTTCATCCAGCACCGTCTCTAAAGTGTTGCGATAACTGTTTCCCGAGCACTCCAAAAACAGTACTCGGCTAATCATGGGATAACGCAGCAAGGCCTCGTAATCGAAACTCAGAGGCCTGCGAACCAAGCCGTGAATGGTGAGTCTATGAACGCTGGGATCGATCTCTGGTATGCCACTGTGATGGCGCTCAAAATGCAGCCCGTTGGGCGTAATGGTGCCGTTAAGCAGCTGCAGGGGTGTCGAAGATGACCCGGCCTGAGGGCCAAGGGGATGGACCGAAATCTGCTCGCGCTCGAGCGAAGCCAAGGATGGTTGATCGCCATAATTTGACGGTGGCGCGCCAGATCCACTGCGCCAGGGTTCAAGCCTGGCATCCCCTGCAGCCCAAACCGGCGCAACCATTGTCGCTGCGACACCGCCAGCCCCCAGCTGCAACCACTGGCGACGACTGAGCAAACCGTTGTCGGCACTTGCAGAACCGTCTGGGTCCGAAACCGTCATCTTTGCCATTTCTTTCCCCTCGCACCCGAAGTGCCTCGAACCCTCTAAAGCCGTTACCCCGTCTGCCTAAGCAGGTGTCAGCGCGGGGCAATCTGATTGAAGCTAGTCAGTACCGGTCATTTCGCACAGAGATTGGCGGTCCTCGTCTTTTGAAAAGGGCAAACCTAGCGATCGTCTTTTGACTGATTTTTCAAATCTCCCCGCGCGAGCTCCTGCTCTTCTTGCTCCAACTTATCTTGGCTTAGTTTATCTTTCAGACTCATCAAATAGGCGGCAGCGCTCAAAATAAGCACAGCACCCGCCTCCGCAATAAGGGTCAACGCCTGCATGTCCTTACTCTGCATGATGATCAGCCGACACAGAGCTGTGATGGCGATGATAATCGGCAGCGTAACGGGAATGCGGTTGGTGGAATAAAACGCTCCGATCATGCCGATAATCTCGACGTAAATGAAAAGCAAAAATAAGTCGGCTAGGGTGATCTCGCCAACCTGAAACATCCCCCAGATGTATTGGCCGCTGGCGATGACCGCCAACAGGCCAATTATGGCGAGGAGAATTTTTTCAGAGGCGATGGTAGTCCAGTGCAATCGCCGATTCAGTCGGTTGCGCTCAAAAATACGGTCAAACAGGTCTCTCATGGCCGGCTCCCTGATAATCCTAAGCGTTAGTTAACCGCACGATCTGTACCTTCCCAGTATGGTGCACGAAGGTCCCGCTTGAGCACCTTGCCGGGTCCAGACTTTGGCAGGGGTTCATGCTGAATATCAATGCCCTTGGGTATCTTGTACCCGCCGATATGCTCACGACAAAAAGCGATCAACTCTTCGGGTTGAACCTCGGCATTCTCCGGTCGGGGCACGATAACCGCATATACCGCCTCGCCCCACTTGTCGTCAGGCACACCAAATACTGCTGCCTCGAGAACTGCAGGATGGCGGTATAACACCTCTTCAACTTCAGTGGAGTACACATTCTCGCCGCCGCTTACGATCATGTCCTTTGATCGATCCACAAGGAACAAATAGCCGTCATCATCGAGGTAACCCATGTCGCCGGTGTAATATCCGCCGTGTTTGAGTACCGCAGCCGTTTGCTCAGGTTTGTTCCAGTAGCCCGCCATGACGTTCGTGCCGGAAACGACCACTTCGCCTACTTCACCACAGGCCAACGCCGTGCCATCGGCGTCCTTAATACTGACGCTGCAGCCCATCACGGCTCGGCCGCAGCTTCTCGCCAGCTGGTCATCTATCAGGGTTTCTTCGTTGCCAAGCAGCGACACCAAGGGGGATGTTTCCGTAGCCCCGTAAACCTCAACAAGTTGAGTGTTAGGAAATGCGCTGCAACTGCGGCGGACGACTTCCGTAGCAATAGGCGAACCTCCGTGGGTAAGCACCTCCAGGCTGCTGACGTCACGAGGGTTCGCATGCTGTTCTTCGGCAATGGCTGCCAACATCGAGGGCACGCCAAGGGTCATTGTGATGCGGTGTTCTTCTATCAAGTCTAGCACCGCAGCAGGATCAAAAGTGCCAAGCGGCACCTGCAGCGCCCCCTGCCAAATCGCTGCAAGAATGCCGTTTGAACCTGCAGCGTGGAACATGGGGGCCATCACCAAGGAGCGATCGTGCTCGCTTTGCGGCACAGAAGCCAACCAATTGAGGGAATTAGCGATCAAGTTGCGGTGGGTGAGCATCACACCCTTGCTCGCACCGGTAGTTCCGCCGGTATAGAACAAACCCGCAAGGTCCGTTTCGTTAACGCCTTCGCCTAGAAGGGCAGGTTCAGCCTCAGCAAGGAGGGTTTCATAATTATCGGGCAGTTTGATGACTTGTTCGACCACGTCGGCTAAGTCACCTACGTCGGCTCGATCAGTAATCAAAATATCGGACCCGGAGTCTTTCAGCGCATAGACAAGCTCGGGCATGGCATGCCGCGTATTCAGAGGCACCACCACCATGCCTCCAGCGGGAATGCCGACATAGGCTTCGAAATACTGAGAGCTATTGTTCGCCAGAATGGCTATCCGGGCACCGGATGGAGCCCCTAAGTTGCGCAGCGCGCTGACCAGCTTACCGCAGCGCTGATGAAACTCAGTAAAGGTTATCTCGCGCTCGCCATCGATAAAGGCGATAGCGTTTGGCCTAATCTGCAGCGCGCGCTTTAGTGGATCGACCAGTGTATGCATCGATATCTCCCTACCCAAATTGTCAACGCTAAATCATTTGTCGCGTTGCGACTAGATTCTAACTATTAGTCCTTTCGCATGAGTGGCTCAATACCAAATTCCGACAAAACCTCGGCATTATGCTCGCCTAGATTCGGCGGTCTTTGATACAGGGTGGTAGGCGTTTGTGAAAACTTGATCGGGCTTGCCGCCAAAGCAATGTCCGGGTTGTCACCCGCGGGCGAGCAGGTTTCAAGCATGCCCCTCGCGCTCACGTGCGGATCAGCATAAATATCCGCCATAGTCTGCACGGGCCCTATGGGAATGGCACCATCGAGCTTGGACATGATCTCGGCTCGGGTTAAAGCTTGCGTCCAAGCACAGATTTGCTCTTCGACCCAATCCACATTTGCAAGCCTCGCTTCATTTGAAAAACTGCGTTCGTCGTTCATTAAATCCGCACGGTCCATGGCTGCGCAAAGCAGGTCCCAATGGCGGGGTTGACCCACGGCGATTGCGATACGGCCATCCGCAGTTGGGAACAGATCAAACGGATAAAGTGTCATAGCCCGCTGCAATCCTGCGGGATTCGGCTTTCCGGTGAAACCGTATTGCGCCACGGCACTTTTTTGAAAAGCCATCATGGCGTCATACATTCCCACATCGAGAAACTGACCCCTGTTAGTGCGCTTAGCGCTATGAATGGCGGACACCACCCCAAGCGCCATCAGCGTGCCAGGGAAAATATCCGCAATGGCCGGCGTTACCAATCCGTCGTTGGCATGCACCAGGCCGCCAAAGCTTTGGGCGGCTGCGTCAAGGCTGGGCCAGTGCGCGTAGGGACTCTCACCGGTACGCGGATCACCAAAGCCACGCACACAGGCATAGACGATTTTCGGATTCCGCGCGGCGATCACTTCGTAGCCCAATCCCAGCCGATCCATCACACCAGCTCGCAGATTTTCCAGCACCGCGTCGGCCCGATCGCAAAGCTGTAAAAAGACGGCTTTGTCCGCGTCGTTCTTGAGATCCAAGCAGATACTGCGCTTGTTGCGGTTTACCGCTGCAAACGGTGCCCCGAAATCCGTGCCAGCCTCGCGCTCCTCGTGAGGACGAGCATGATCGGGCAAGAACGGCGGTATATTACGATAGCCATCGCCCGAGGGCGGTTCAACCTTTATAACGTTGGCACCAAGATCCGCCAGTAAGCCAGCACCGTAGGGCCCGGCTAGCGCCCGCGTGCAGTCAATTACAGTCAAATCTTGAAGCGGCCCCTGACGTTGATTTTCCAC
>JAYYHB010000073.1:0-4016 GCA_036157095.1 Pseudomonadota bacterium | reverse complement strand
GGGTACCGCGCGGACCATTTCTTGGATCCGACAACTGGGACATCCTCGGGTCCCCCAAACGACCGGGTAGTTGTTCTTGCATAGCGCCCCCTCCTAGAAAAAATTCATCATGCCGAATAACGGCGTTGGCAAAAACCCTAGAGCAGTGGAAAACGGCGGTTTTTATGTGCTATCTAAGTACTCGGACAAAACGAGAGGGTTGCATGGGAACTGAACTCACTGCTCGGCAGCACGCCGAGACCATGACGCAATATGTCGCCGAAGGGATTAGTCGCGCAAAGGCGTTGGGCAACCGTGGTCCGCTAAAGCTGGACTCGAACGGCAAGCTGACACCGGACATTCTTGACGCCTACGACAGGACAGGTTTTTACATTTTTGAGGGCGCGATTAAGCAAGCTGAGATCGATCTGCTCAGGGCGGATATGGAGTGGTTGCTGGATCGCGCTCCCGTCGACAACGGCGCCGAGGTCGATAAGCAAGGTCGGCCTGCATACGGTCAAGGGTTTGCGCGTCCCGTGTATTCCATGATCCAGCCGCTTTCGGACCCATGGGGTGGTACCAAGGCACTTAACGGCAGGCACCCAACCCAGATGGCGCAGCCTGTAGCTGTTGATCAGCCGCCGCATAAGGTCGTTTTCATTATGACCGGGATGTGTCAAACCATGCCCAGTGGCCTGCGCCTATACGGGCACCATGATCTACTTTGTGTGGCCGCATCCATCAATGGCGATGACTTTGTTCCCTATAACGACGCCATTTTTATTAAACAGCCAGGCAGAGGCGGCTCAGTATCTTGGCACCAGGACGGCGTTACTCACTGGGATAACCCTAGTTGGGATTCCAGCATTCACGGCTTCAACTTTCAGGTACAGCTTTTCGATACCTCGGCGCGAAGCTGTCTGTGGGTGGTGCCCGGCACTCACAAAGAAGGCAAGATCGATATCAAAGCACGAGTCGCCGCCAACCAGGGTGTCGAGCAGCTACCAGATGCAGTGCCGCTTAATTGCAACGCAGGCGATGTGACCATTGTGAATCGACAGGCCCTGCATGGATCCTTTGCCAATACGTCAGAAGATCTGCGCATTTCGCTCACCTTTGGTTTTCATAAGCGCAGCTCGGTGCTCGGTGCCGCCGGCGCGTTAAGCGAATCTGAGTCCGTGGTTTACGACGCAGCGCGCATCGCCAAACGCTCAGAGGTGGTAGGTGTGGCAATAGACGCCCGGGCACAGTTTTATCCCGAGGAATCGCGTTTTCACTATCAGCCTCTCGCTAGCCAAGAGGAGGAGCTGCGCTTTAGTGACGAGACATGGCAGCGTGTGATTAAAGATTACAACCTGAACGATTTGTCGATTTAGGCAGGATTTTTCACTCGAGCACAAAAACCCGCCCTGACCGAGATCGAGGGCGGTTGCCTTTTAAGTTGACTCTAGCCTTTGGCGATATTGATGATTTTCTGCTGGGTAAACTCCTGCAGGCCCTCTTGACCCAACTCGTTGCCCAGGCCAGACATCTTGGCACCACCAAACGGAATGGTTGGATCAAGCTCTGCATGCTTGTTGATCCACACTGTACCGCTATCCATCTGCTCCGCTAGCGCGTAGGCGCGCTCAGGACTTGCCGACCAAACCGAGCCACCAAGACCCCAAGCCGAAGCATTGGCGCGTTCTACCGCCTCGCTCTCATCGGCAAAACTCATGACAGGTAGCACTGGGCCAAACTGCTCTTCGTCCACTAGGCGCGAGCCTTCCTTAATGTCACGCACAATCGTAGGACGAATGAAGTATCCGGGCTTGTCGGGAAACTCTCCGCCGGCAATGACGTTGCCGTCCTGCTTTGCTTCTTCAATCAGAGCTTTGACTTTGTCGTACTGCATCTTGTTATTCAGCGGTCCGAGCTTGGTGCCCTGCTCAAGGCCGTCGCCGATGACGGTGTCGTTTGCAATAGTGGCCAACTCTTCACACACTTCGTCGTAAATGTTCTCGTGAACATACAACCGCTTCATGGCGATACACACCTGACCACTGTTTTGAAACGCGCTGTCAAAAAGCTTTTGTGCTGTTTCTTTCGGATCGACATCGTCTAGCACGATGCCCGCATCGTTGCCGCCAAGCTCTAGGGTAATGCGCTTCAACAAACCCGCAGCACCTGCCATCACCTTAGCACCGGTTTCAGTTGAGCCAGTGAATGAGATTTTGCGCACATCCGGATGCGCGGTCATTGGTGCACCCAGATCATTAGCATCGGTAATAAAGTTAATCACGCCAGCAGGGAGGATATCTTGAATAAGTTCCGCGATGCGAAGCGTGCTCAGGGGCGTCGTCGGCGCTGGTTTGATGACTAGGGTATTGCCCGCAATCAACGCAGGGGGCAGTTTAAATGCCATCAAGATCAGCGGGAAATTCCAGGGTACGATGGCTCCGACGACCCCCAGCGGGTTGCGGTGCACTTCCACCCGTCGGCCCTCGCTGTCTTCAAGCACCTCGACCGGCAGATCAAGGGAGGTAAAATAACGACAGAACGCTGCCATGCCATAAACTTCCACAGTGGCATCTTCAATCGGCTTGCCCTGCTCCTTGGTCAGCAATTGTGCAAGCTCAGCCGCATTGGCTTCGAC
The DNA here is from genome assembly GCA_036157095.1 of Pseudomonadota bacterium. Classification (GTDB taxonomy): domain Bacteria; phylum Pseudomonadota; class Gammaproteobacteria; order Pseudomonadales; family Azotimanducaceae; genus UBA4421. The sequence continues at coordinate 1,402 of JAYYHB010000073.1, read as the reverse complement.
AACGTCAGCGATTTTCAGTACTGCAGCCTTCCTCTCATCAATACTCGTCTTCGACCAAGCCGGAAAAGCCGCCTTGGCAGCCGCGACCGCAGCGTTCAGCTGACCCTCAGATGCTCGAGGGCAGTCTGCCAGTTTCTCTTCAGTGGCTGGATTAACCACATCCATGGACAGCTCACCATCCACCATCTGTCCGTTAATCAGCAATTTATAAGCACCCATACTTCTCTCCCATTTAATTCATGTACGTGTTTTCGTCGTATTCCCGGTAGCAGGTATCGCCTCCACGGCAACGGTTGTACCGACTATTGGCGGCAATTTCCATGGAAATCTAAGGTTCGGACGCGGGGCGAAAGCCCTCTCGGTTAGGCATTTTGATGGCTAGCAGCGCGTCAGCGGTGAGCCGCGCATCCGCCTCCAGCAGACCATTGATATGCAGCACGTAAGCTGTGACTGCATAAACCTCATCATCGCTCAGCGATTTTTCATTGCCATAGGGCATGGCGCGCTTAATGTAGTCGAATAGCGTCGTAGCAAAGGGCCAGTAGCTTCCGACAGTTTTGAGCGCATTGGAACTCGCCAGGGTGCCCTCGCCACCAGCTAGGGCATTGCCGCGCAGACGACCGTCGAAGCCATGGCACGCCGCGCACTGGGCATCATAAAGCTCCTTGCCCTTTGTGACCGCGCCGCTCCCTGCGGGTAAGCCCGTGCCATCAGTCGCAACCACGGACTCGTAACCTAATGGCGCGTCAGTGCCTAATTCAGGCTGTATGCCATGACCTAACTCTGCTTGTGCTGAGACCATGAAGAAAGGCATCGCTATCACTAGGAGCAACATGAACCTACCCATGAACATTGCTCACCCGGCCAGACGCTTCCACCATCCAACTCTGAATACCGTTGTAGTGGTAACTAAAGCCCGGCGCAACATTCTGCAATGCCTGACTGCGGGTCGGCTGAACATTGCCGACACTGTCTACTGCTCTGCTTTGCAGCACCGCGGGCTGACCATTCCAGCGCCAGGGAATGCGAAACCTCACCGGCTTATGTTCGCTAATCTCTGATTGAATGACCGCATCGGTCCAGGAACGTCCGCCATCGGCGCTTACCTCAACCCTACGCACGCTGCCATGACCACTCCATGCAAGCCCGGTGATTTCGAACACGCCTTTCTCGGGCAGCTGCATCTGACCAGAAGGTGATGTGATCACGGATTTGACGCCCATGCGAAGTGAAAACTGCCACGCATTACCGTCGAGCTGCAGGTCAGTATATGTGCTGGTTTCTTCGCGCGTATGCGCTGGTTGGTTCATAACCTTGAGACTGCGCAACCATTTGACACTCAGATTACCCTCACAGCCCGGCACCAGCAGACGCATGGGAAAACCCTGGGCTCGCCTTAGCG
>JAYYHB010000072.1:0-4128 GCA_036157095.1 Pseudomonadota bacterium | reverse complement strand
ATAAATACCCACCACCACTTCTATCAGTCTCTCACTCGCTCTATGCGTGATGCCATAAATAAGCCCTTATTTCCTTGGTTAAAAACGCTTTATCCAGTGTGGGCCGAGCTGACCTCCTCTGACATCGAAATAGCTACTCGTATAATTTTGGCTGAATTGCTGCTCTCGGGTTGTACCACGACCGCTGATCACCATTACTTGTTCAGCGAGAATTGCACCGACCCACTAAACGTTCAGTTCCAAGTTGCTACAGAAATGGGTATGAGAGTCATTCTTACGAGAGGGTCGATGAGTCTCGGTGAAGATCAGGGCGGTTTGCCACCGAGAAAAGTCGTGCAGGGCGAAGGCGACATACTCGCGGACTGCGAACGTTTACTTGCGCTCTGGCACGATCCACAACCTTACGCAATGCATCAAGTCGCTCTAGCCCCTTGCTCGCCTTTCTCCGTAACACCGGCTTTGTTACGGGAAAGTGCCATTCTTGCAGATCAACATAACGTAGGCCTGCATACCCATTTGGCAGAAACTGAGGAAGAAACGGAATTTTGTCATGCTAAATTCGGCTCTAGGCCACTAGATCATCTCGAACAAAATGGTTGGCTCAACGAGCGAACTTGGTTCGCTCATGGAGTGCACTTTAGTGCTAAAGAAATGCAACGCATTGCATCTGCCGGAGCAGGCATAGCTCACTGCCCTAGCTCCAATATGCTCCTTGGTTCAGGTTTATGTCCAATCGACCAACTGCGTAAAACAGGCGTTGCGATCGGACTAGGCGTGGATGGGTCGGCTTCAAACGACCACTCTAATCTTATGCAGGAAATGCGGCAGGCTTATCTATTGCAGCGCATGACTAATCCTGACTATTCCCATAAGGAGGCTCTCGACCTAGCGACCTGCGGCGGTGCCAGTATTTTGAATCGGCCTGAGCTGGGACATCTAAATGTTGGTGCGGCTGCGGATGTCGCAATGTTTAGCATCAACGATCTGCGTTTCAGCGGCGCACAAGACCCCTTAGCCGCACTGGTAATAAGTGGAGCGCATACGGCACACCATGTTTTAGTCGCTGGCCAATGGCGAGTCCGCAACGGAGAGCTTGTCGACATCGATACATCCCTGTTAAGGCATCAGCACAACGCCGCGGCTCTAGCGCTATGGCAACGCGCGGGGATAGCCTAGACCGTTTCCAGTGTAGCCACTGCGCTACTAGTTATACCGATCTCGGATAAACGAGCAGCCGCAATAAAACACAGGTCTTCGCGCCAAGGCGCTGCGATTATTTGAACGCCCAGACCAGGCATAGGACAAGACTGATTAAATTGAGGTAGCGGCGAGCAAATCACGGGCAAACCAATGCACGAAATGGGTTGGGTAAAATAACCTAAATTGGCACGAACGTTTAATTCGTCACCACCCATGAGCATGGTTTTTTGTCCCAATAAAGGTGCCCGAACAGGTGTAGCAGCCGCTAATAAAATGTCGAAACGAGCTAAGAGCCGTGCCGCTTCCTTCGCGTATTGCCTGCGCAGTCGTTGCGCGCGAATATACCAGGCCGCTGGCAAAAGATTGCCGGAAATAAAGCGATCGCGTGTCTCAGGATCAAACTCCTCAGCACGGGCTAGAATTTTCTCAAAATGAAGGTTGGCACCTTCAACATTCGTTATCAAAAAAGCGGCGCTTCGGCCAGCCTCAGCGAGCTCTAGTTCGCATTGCTCGACAACTGTTGAAGAGGAGACTAAGGCGTCTGCACACTTACTGACCAAGTTAGTCGCCTCCCTAAATTCCGGAGGACGAAAATAGCCTTCCAGGACGCCGACTCTCAACGGCCGGCCGATTGATTTTTCAAGGTCAATTAACTCCGATGGTCGATCTGCGCAAGCGTGGTCTTTTGAATCGTAGCCCTGAACACAATTGTATGCCGCCGCCAAATCGGGAACCGAGCGAGCCATCACTCCAACGTGATCTAGACTGTCACAAAACGGATAGGCACCCGTACGTGGCAATCTACCGTACGTAGGCTTCAGCCCGTAGACACTACAGAAGGCGCTCGGCACCCGAATACTACCGTTCGTGTCGCTTCCTAGTGTAAGAGGCACTATTCCAGCAGCCAGAGCCGCACCGCTACCAGAGGATGAGCCACCAGACATATGCGCCAAGTCCCAAGGATTTCGACAGGGTCCATAGTGCTGGTTCTCGCCCGTAAAATCATAAGCAAATTCGCCCATGTTGAGGGAACCAACAAGCACGCCGCCTTGTGCCTCAATACGCTGCACTAAAACCGCATCTACAGCAGAAGCAGAATTGCTCGCGAGAATTTTGCTGCCAGCAACAGTAGTCTCACCAGCTACATCAAATAAGTTTTTCACCGCGAAAGGAACGCCGGCTAACGGAAGCTTCGTTCCGTGCTGCACCATTTCATCCACCGCGATTGCGCGATCTAAAGCACGTTCTCGATAAATTGCAGTAAAAGCATTAACTGCTGGATTGAACGCTTCAATGCGGGAAAGACAAGAGGCAATTACTTCGGTAGCTGTCACCTCTCGAGAAGTAACGCGCTGGGCAATCTTCAGTGCGCTGTGCTCGGCAGTCTCATCAGCCAGCCGCATTCCCTTAAAAGTCCTCAGACAGGGTTGCTTCATCTGCCTCCACAGGTCTAAAAACGCCTGCCAAATCGCAGCAACCTTGATCGAGCTGAACGGCAAATACCTTCTTAGCCATAAAACTCGCGGTCTTGAGGTTCATAAGTACCCCTTCTCGATACCTTGAATCGAACGGGCCAGTGAGAAAGTAAGCGACATGATCGAGATACTCTTCTGCATCGAAAGTATCTATTCGGCTTTGCTGTTCCAAAGTAGGCAGGGACATTTAAACGATTAACTCCACTCTATTTTCTGGTTTGGAGATCTTCAGGGCGAGTCTCTGCAACCCGCAACTCTGCTATCTTCTTATCTAGGACGATACTGTCCCATCGACGTCTGTAAAAACAAGTAAACACGCAAGCGATTGCGCATTCGACGGCTCGAGGGCAAAGTGCGTCGAGAGATACGCTACTAACAAAGTAATCACTATGCCTGAGGACCGTGAAGTTGTAGGCCCGAGTCTTATTTTTGGCCTCAACGACCGACCAGACCCTGCGAAAACGTTCCTTGCAGCCGCTGCGCATCTATTCGCGATCGTCGCTAGCATTCTGACCGCGCCACTTTTAATCGCTAGAGCAGTAGGACTAGATTCTGAAGCAACACAATACGTTATAAGCGCTTCTTTGGTGGTATCGGGTATCGCCACATTTATTCAAACGTTTCGGATTGGCATCGTCGGATCAGGTCTCTTAGCCGTACAAGGCACCAGTTTTGCCTTTATTGGCACGATGGCCTATGCAGCTAGTCAACTACCTCCAACAACGTCGCAGGAAGAGCTTTTAGGTGTCCTGCTGGGCACTGCCGCTGTGGGCGGCGGCATGATCGTATTTCTCAGCTTTTTTTTAGATACGGTACGCAGAGTGATCACTCCTACCGTTACCGGTGTAACGATATGCCTTTTGGGCCTATCTCTGTTGTGGTCTGCCTTGGGTAACTCTTGGCGATTATTAAGCATGGCTAGCGACAATGAATTGCTACCGCTGACGTTTGAATGGTTGTTCACGTTAGGAATCATCACGTTACTTGCCACCCGAAATAACCCTTATGCGCGTTTGGTTTGTGTGCCTACAGGATTGTTTGCAGGATTAATACTTGCCGCAATTTTGCGCGGCTGGAGCATGCCTACACCCAACCTCGACGAGGAATTATTTTTATTACAAATAATGCCGGTATCCCTAAAGTTCAGCCCTGTCGCGCTCTTGGTTTTACTACCTATATTTTTAGTTTCTCTTACTGAGACTATCGGTGACATAACCGCAACCAGCTTGGTGTCAAAACAGCCGATAAAGGGCAAAGAATATTTCGTCCGTCTTCGAGGTGGCGTGTTAGGCGACGGGTTCAACACCATCCTGGCTTCTTTGTTGGGTGCCTTTCCCAACACGACTTTCAGTCAAAATAATGCTGTGATTCGGCTCACTGGAATTGCCAGCAGACAAGTAGGGTACCTGCTGGCACTGTTTCTAATAGTGCTAGGTTCTATACCAGCTGTAAG
>JAYYHB010000071.1:0-3479 GCA_036157095.1 Pseudomonadota bacterium | reverse complement strand
ATCTGCACGGCGGTCACATTCTGCCCGTTGGCGAGAATCTTACGGTCAATTTCGGCTCGATCGATGGGCTCCTCGGTGTCGAAGGCGATTAACACCTTGCCCTTGGAAAGATCGACATCGACCTTGGTCACAGATTTGTCACGCTTAAAGGTTTTCTCTATACCCCGAGCACAAAAGTCGCAAACCATACCCATAACACTCACCACGGCTACCTGGCCCCCTTGCAAATCTGACGTGAATTGTTTGATCTGATCCGGGTCAATGTCGACAGTGCTGCCATCCACGAATACGTCGGCTTGATGCATCGCATGGTCTGCATTCTCATTGGCGGTGACAAGTGAGGCAGTCGCGAATAAGAGCATTAAGGCTGTGATTTTCTTCATGTTATTTCCTTGGGTGTGAATTCTTAAAATCGATACATCAAATGAATATCCCACTGGGACTGGCCACTGTAGCCAAATTCGGCAAAGCCGTTGCCTTTGAAAAGTCGTAGTACTGGGTACGTGGACGAAGAGCCGAATAGAGTGTTCTTTTTGCCTTTGACCATGATCCAGGTATGTAGATCGCCGTAATCTCCGAGATAGGGAGCGATCCCAAACTGAACGAATTTTTCCTCAAAGTCGATTTTATTATCAACTACACGTTTGTAGCCAAAACCGCTGAACAGTCGCCGAGTTTCCCAGTCGCCGAGTACGCCGTAAAAGTAGTGATCGAGGTCAACCGGATCGACGCCAGATTGCAGGTAAAGATTGCGCTGCGAGTTTTGGGTATTTTTACGATCGAGCAAATAGGTTAATCGCAGATAGCTGTGCTCGTCGCCGTTCTGTCTAATCTCAACTGCCTCGACGCCTACAGAAAATTTATAGGTTGGCGAATAATGATAATAGAACGAGTGTTTGGCCTGATCGGAAAAGGCCATTATCGTGGATCCTCCGGAATAGGAGACGGGCCGCGCTGCTAAGGCCGGAGAAAATAGGCACAATATCGAAAAGATCAGTCGAATACCCATGGGGGGTATACTGGATGTGCTGATTTAGAAGTCAAGCATGCACCGTTGATCCGTTGCTAAACATATAAAAAGAGGGGCAAGAGAGGGGCCTGAAGTGAAATATCTGATCATTGCGACGCTGACTTTTGTGCTCGGGGGTTGTACTCAACCTAAGCTGGATGAACTATCGCTTTCTGCAATGGAAAATACTGGCGAGCCGAACCTGCACGTTGCCAGCGATGGCAGCGTTACCCTCACCTATCTACAGCAGGCCCAGGGCATAGCAACCCTCTATGTTCGCAAGCTGATTGAGGATCGGTGGTCTGAACCGAGAAAAGTTACCGAAGGTGCAGATCTATTGGTTAATTGGGCAGATTTTCCAACTCTGATCGAAGTGGACGATCGCCTGACCGCCCAATGGATGATTCGAAATCAATCGCCCGGTTTCGCCTACGATGTATATACCGCCTCTTCAGTTGATGACGGCGCAACATGGTCTCCACCCCAGCGTTTGCATGCCGACACCTCAGCAACCGAGCACGGATTTGTCAGCCTCTATCAGGGCGCAAACGGCGTCGGTGCGTTTTGGCTGGATGGTCAGCGTTATGCCCAGGACGATGCCCCAGACGGCATGGAGCTTCGGCATAGGCTGCTAGACTCCGTCGGATCTAAAACTGAGGACATTGTAGATGCCCTCGTCTGCGATTGCTGCCAAACCGATGTGGCCGTTGTTGATGGTTCGCCTTTGGTGGTTTACCGGGATCGCAGCGAGGCCAACATACGCGACATATCGCTGGCCCGACAAGAAAACGGTGTCTGGGTGACGACACCCGTAGCACAAGAGGGTTGGTATATCACCGGTTGCCCGGTGAATGGTCCAGCCATCGCTGCAGCAAAGGGGGTTGTCGCCGTGGCATGGTTTACGGCAATGCCGGTCAATTCTGTTCGAGTCGCGTTTTCGTTTGACGGCGGTCGGAGTTTTGAAGCGCCAGTTGAAGTCAGTCAAGAGGATCCTGTCGGACGAGTAGATTTGGTGTTGGACTCTTCTGGAGATGCCCTAGTCAGTTGGTTGTCCACGGATCTAGATGGCTTTGTCTACCGCCGGGTCCAGCAAACCGGGGAGATGGACGAAATCAATTTGGTCGCTCCGATGGCATCTCATCGAAAAACCGGCTTCCCGCGCATGGTGCTAAGTGACAATCGGTTACTCTTCGCCTGGACAGACAGTTCCGGCGAGACTCCTGTTGTTCGTTCAATGCGTGCCCCGTAATCCGAGATCTGTTTGATACCGTAAAATTTCAGCAAAGATCCAGGAGCGGTCGAGGGTCAGAAAAATAGGGTGGGGGTAAGGAAACGATGAGATATCAGCTATATGGCGGCGGCGGCTCTCCCTACTCGCAAAAGATGCGGGGAATCTTGCACTACCGGCGGCTGCCCTTTGATTGGATTCAAATCACCCCGGCAATACGCGCCGAAATAAAGCACGATGGGCCGCCTGTGATTCCGCTATTGCGGCTGCCAGAGGATGGCAGCCTGCACGTGGATTCCACACCCTTAGCCATGCTGTTAGAAGAGCGGCACGGCGGGCGCTCGATCGTACCAACAGACCCTGCGATGGCCTATCTGTCCTTTCTCATTGAGGACATGGCCGATGAATGGGTTACCAAAATGATGTTTCATTATCGGTGGGACCACGCCATCGATCAGGCCTACAGCAGTCGCCAGATCATCAGCGATAGTACACCCGGGCTAAGGGGGGAAGCTCTAGCAGAGGCTGCCCAAGCAATACGAGATCGCCAGGTCGCCCGCATGCCATTGGTAGGCTGCACGCCACAGAATAAGCCCGTTATTGAGCAGAGTTTTCATAAGTTGTTGAGCATCCTTGATGGATTCGCAACTCGCGATGAGTACCTGTTTGGTACCCGGCCTGCGATAGCAGATTTTGGACTTTTCGGTCAGTTAAAAACCCTGGCCAGCGATCACACACCCATGATGATCATGCGCACAAGCGTTCCAAGTGTTTATGACTGGGTCAGGAGATTGGAAGACAGCAGCGGCATAGAAGGTGAGTGGCATAGCATTGCAGAGCGGCGGACAGCAGTAGATGACATGCTCCGTTTCTGCGCCACTTACTACTTACCCTTTTTGCAGGCGAACGCTGAGGCGTTTGCAATGGCAGAAGACCAAGTCTCACTGTCTTTGGCGGGACAACCCTTCTCACAGCCGCCGTTTAAATATCAGGTGAAATGTTACTCAAGATTGAAAACGCTGCTGGCTGAATCCCAGGCACCCGGCCTCCGTGAAGTGCTCTCGGATACCGGTTGCCTGGTTTTCCTGGAGTAATACTGGTTATCCCGTGCCGAGTGTCTGAGCTTTCTTTGCAGCAAGGCGCTCGGCGCGTCTAGCCAGTCGCTCCTGAAGGCGCTTGTGTCTGGCGGGGGTCAGGGGATAGTTCCAAATCAGTTTCAGTGCCAGTCCATAGAAAACGATC
>JAYYHB010000070.1:0-4668 GCA_036157095.1 Pseudomonadota bacterium | reverse complement strand
AAGCCAGACGGGGTATTGATCTGCAGCGGTATAAGGGACTAGGTGAAATGAACCCGGAACAGCTATGGGAAACGACTATGGATAAGTCCGTGCGACGTATGCTGCGGGTTTCCATCGACGATGCTATTGGTGCCGATCAAATGTTCACAACTTTGATGGGTGATCATGTGGAGCCAAGGCGTGAGTTTATTGAGCAAAACGCCCTGTCCGTGGTGAACTTGGACGTTTAGTGTTAACCGGTTTTTATGACCTCATTGCCTACGCGTAAGCGCTGTTCCTGGTGTGAAGTTAGCGATTTGTATCGCCAATACCATGACACGGAATGGGGGGTGCCTCTAAAAGATAAGGCCGCACTCTTTCGACTGCTGATGTTAGAAGGCCAACAGGCGGGCCTGTCCTGGATTACCGTTCTCAACAAACGCGAGCATATGGATCATGTTTTTTGGGATTTTGATCTAGAGAAATTGGCCGAGGCGTCAGCAACGCATTTTGAAACATGGCTTAACGACCCAGGCTTAATTCGACACCGAGGTAAGCTTGAAGCCCTAGTAGCAAACGCAAAGCTGGCCCTAACGATCGAAGATTTCTCCTCATGGTTGTGGTCGTTTGCCGCACCGGCGGGATCCTACCGGCATATTCAAGTGCCTGCCGAGACGCCTGAGTCGCGGAATATGTCAAAGGCGCTCAAAAAAGCCGGATTCCGATTTGTCGGTCCGACCATTTGTTACGCTTTTATGCAAAGTGCGGGCATGGTGAACGACCATGATCCTTCATGCTGGCGTTTTGAAAATTGCAACAAGTTGGTAAGCGAAGCATTGAGCGCTCGGTGAAATTACTTGTTGCAGTACTTTTTAGCGCCTTGGCCTGGGTGCCGGATACCGCAGCTATCGCTTTGTCTGAACGGGTGGCGTCACTGCTGGTTTGGTTTAACGCAGACATCGCTCGAGTGAGTGAGATCAACCTTGCTCATTGTTTGCCTGAATTGGATGAGGCCGAGCGCAATCTACTGGTGCATCGCTCGCTCACCCACACATGCCTCTTAGTTTTCGAGTTTGCGTACCTGAGACATCACAGTATATCCACACTGTTACAAAAAATTGTCGCTGTCGAGGGCGACACCTTGCTGCAGGAAGCCTGGCAGCAGGGAGATGGTATCGTGCTGCTTATGCCCCACTTCGGGTGCTGGGAATTTCTTAGCGTTTACCTGGGCGACCAGTATGAAATTTCCGCGCTCTATGATCCGCCCAATATGTCTGCCTTAGAAGACAGTATGACCAAAACCCGTGAGAGACAGGGTGCAACTATGCATCCGACCACCGGGGCCGGGCTGCGTGGATTAATGCGAGGTTTAAAGTCTGGTGACTTGGTGGTCGTGCTGCCAGATCAGGTACCGCAAGAAAAAAATTCTATCGTTGCGCCCTTTTTTGGTCAGCCAGCTCGAACCATGCTGCTCGGTAAGCGCCTAATGCAAGTTGGTAGGCCAAGAGTGGTGATGGCCGCAGCTTGGCGTGAGCTGACTATAGCGGGAATACGCTATCGCTTGATATTTGAAGAGCCTCCCGATGCGCTGTTTAGCGCAGATGACAGCGAGCACGCCGCCGCCCTTAATGCAGGCATAGAATCCATCGTTCGGCGTGATTTTGCTCAGTACCAGTGGACCTACAAGCGCTTTCGTAGGGTTGGGGCCGATGTTCCCGATCTCTACCGTCGCCAATAGGCCGGGGTTAACAGTACCAGAAGCGTAAAGATTTCGAGTCGGCCTAGCATCATGTTAAACATCAGCACCCACTTTACGTCGGCATCCAGCCCCGCGTAGTTGCTCGCAACATCCCCAAGCCCCGGGCCGAGATTGTTCAAAGTCGCACCCACTGCGGAGAAAGCCGAGATGAAATTAAGCTCACTGGTAAGCATGATTAGAATTACCGAGAGAGCGAAGAGCAGAACGTACACGCTGAAAAAACTCCAGACGGATTCAATAAGTCGATCGGATACTGGGGTTTTGCCTAATTTTATGGGGAAGACCCCATTGGGGTGAATCAGCCGACGTACCTCGCGCATGCCTTGTAAGTAGACCATGAGGACACGGACCAACTTGATGCCTCCGGCGGTAGAGCCCGCGCAACCACCGGCAAACGCGGCTAAAAGCAGCAGCGTTGAGGCGGATGCTGGCCATTGCGCGACATTTTCGGTGACAAAACCGGTGGTTGTGACGAAAGAGATTGCTTGAAAAGTACCCTGCCTGAGGGCGGAGGAATTTCCATTGTCGCCTGTTAAAATACCCACCACCGTTAATGACACAAAAAGCAGCACTAGAAAATAGGTGCGCAGCTCGTAGTCAGCGAAATACAGCAATAAATTACGCCGCCGCCAAACCAAAAAGTGCAAGGCAAAGTTGATGCCTGAAAGCACCATAAAAACACAGGCCACCGCCTCAATCACCGGGCTGTTGAAAAATCCGATGCTGGAATCGTGAGTTGAAAATCCGCCGATGGCTACGGTCGCAAAACTGTGGCAAACCGCGTCGAACACGCTCATCCCGGCTACCCAATACGCAAGGGCACATGCCAGCGTCAAGCTCACGTAGATGTACCAAAGCGCCTTCGCAGTTTCTGTGATCCGTGGTGTGAGTTTATTGTCCTTGCCGGGTCCCGGAGACTCCGTTCGGTAGAGCTGCATGCCACCGATACCCAACATCGGGAATATGGCGACGGCTAGGACAATAATGCCCATGCCGCCAAACCACTGTAGCTGCTGACGATAAAAAAGCAGAGATTTAGGCATGGAGTCGAGATTGACTAATACTGTGGCACCAGTGGTGGTGAGCCCGGACATAGACTCGAATGCTGCGTCGACGAATGACAGGTTTAATGCAGGCGCGAGCAAAAAAGGTATTGCTCCGAATAGCCCCAGGCCAATGTAGAATAACGCTGTGATCAAAAAGCCGTCGCCGCCCCGAAGATCTCGATGTCCGCGCACCGGCAGCCACATCAATAGACCGCAAGCAAGGGTCAGCAAAAAAGCGACGGCAAAGGTTCTGAGCATTGCCTCATCGAATAGTAGCGCGATAAACACCGGCGGCAGGAACATCACGCTGAACAGCATGAGTAGAATTCCGGTTATGCGAAATATGACCGAAAGATGCATCTTACTTTCGTCAGATGAAGGTCATACTGACTTGAAATAGTCGCTCTACTGCTCGGACCTTACTCTTATCGATCATGAAAAGAATTACATGGTCGTCGCTGGCAACGATCACGTCGTCATGGGCGATTAAGACTTCTTCGCCACGCACGACCGCGCCGATGGTGACACCCGCTGGCAGTTTGAGTTCGCTGATGCGTCGCCCTACCACGTGCGAGCTACTGATATCGCCGTGGGCGATGGCCTCCATTGCTTCAGCAGCCCCGCGCCGCAAACTGTGTACTCGGGCTACGTCGGCTTTACGCACATGGGATAAGACCGAACCCGTAGTGGCTTGTTGGGGTGATATCGCCACGTCAATTTCGCCGCCCTGTACTAAGTCCACGTAGGCAGGTTTTGTGATCAGCGTGATTACCTGCCTTACGCCCAGGCGCTTTGCCATCAGTGAGGACATGATGTTAACTTCATCATCGTTAGTCAGAGCGCAAAATGCATCGCACTGCTCGATGTTCTCTTCTAAAAGCAGCTCTCGATCTGTCGCGTTGCCATGAATGACAACGGTATTGTCGAGTCGGTCGGCCAGCCATTTCGCCCGCTCTTGGTCCAGTTCAACAAGCTTGACGCCATATTCTTGGTCAATTTCGGAGGCGAGTTTCGCGCCAATATTGCCACCACCGACAATAAGGATGCGACGGTAGGGTTGTTCTGCGCGCCGCAATTCAGCCATGACGTTATTGATATGCTCTCTAGCAGCGATAAAGAACACTTCATCGTTTGCTTCAATAACCGTGCTGCCCTCAGGGACTATGGACTGACCGCGCCGGAAGATGGCGGCTACACGCGTATCGGCATTGGGCATATCCTCGCGCAGAAAACTCAGCGCATGACCGACTAGGGGACCGCCGTCTACGGCTCGCATCGCTACAAGCTGCACTCGACCGTCGGCAAAATCCGCCACATCAAGGGTACCAGGGTGACTGAGAAGTTCATGAATCTGTGAGGTAACCACGGCTTCGGGGTTGATCAGACGATCTATGGGCATATGGTTTTTGTGAAAGAATCCCTCTTTTTCCATATAGGCAGAGGATCTAATCCGCGCAATCTTCATCGGTGTGCGAAACATCGAGTAGCAGACCTGGCAAGCCACCATATTGATTTCATCACTGGATGTGACGGCAATCAGCATATCGGCGTCGTCGGCACCTGCGCGCCTCAACACATCTGGGTGAGACGCAGAACCCTCGATGGTTTGAATATCGAGGCGCATCCCAAGTTCCTGCAGGCGCGCGCCGTTGACATCAACCAAGGTAATGTCGAAAGCCTCTTGGGCGAGACTCTCGGCAAGGGTGCCGCCCACCTGCCCTGCCCCCAAGATGAGAATTTTCATGACCAGCCAGCCGGGTGGGGCTTCTTGTTCAGGGCGCAATAATAAAAACCATCTGTCAGCGCATTGGTAGGTAGCAGCTGAAGGCCGTACTCTGTAGGGCGCCCCAGATCCAGATCTAAACGAAGAGGAATCACTTGGGC
>JAYYHB010000069.1:0-5408 GCA_036157095.1 Pseudomonadota bacterium | reverse complement strand
GAGTGATATTACTCGGTCCACGTAATGGCAAGTACGGACCTAATGGCGAGATCAATCCGATCCAAGGCTCTAACATGCCACTGGCAACTCTCGGCATGTTCATTCTTTGGTTCGGCTGGTTTGGTTTTAACGGTGGATCAGAGCTAAAGCTAAGCAACATTGACGAAGCCAACGCCGTTGCACAGGTATTTGTTAACACCAACATGGCGGCCGCAGGCGGTCTGATCTCAGCGCTACTGCTCGCTCGTGTTATGTTTGGCAAAGCTGACCTGACCATGGCTCTGAACGGCGCACTGGCTGGGTTGGTGTCGATTACGGCGGAACCGCTTTCGGGTACGAATGTTGAGTCAATGTTGATCGGTGCCGTTGGTGGACTGATCGTAGTTTTTTCAATCGTCGGCTTGGATAAAATGCGCATTGACGACCCAGTGGGCGCGATATCGGTTCACGGAACATGCGGAATGTGGGGTCTTTTGGCAGTCCTCATCACTAATGATGACGCTACCTTGGCCGGACAGTTGACCGGACTGGGTGCAATCTTGGGGTATACCTTCATAGCTTCTCTCGTTGTTTGGTTCATCATCAAGATGGTGTTTGGAATACGTCTCTCTGATGAAGAACAAACGGTGGGCGCAGACGCTGCCGAGATTGGTATCACGGCTTACCCTGAGTTCTCTAAATAGAAGTGAATAGACCTTAAGCGGGTAAGGTATTTGTCTCCCCAAAAAAGCCGCCGTGAGGCGGCTTTTTTATGTCCTGTCAAAACTTTTGCTTCAATGAAGCTTGCGACGGTTTAAACTGGCCCTCTCGGTTGGTCTTTCGGAGCTTCATGAAATACAAAAGCACCCGCGGTCAGGTAGCTGACGTAGGATTCAGCGATGCCCTACTCATGGGTCTTGCTTCCGATGGTGGGCTACTGGTTCCCGAGAACATCCCTGATGTGCGCTCAGAGCTCGCGCATTGGCGTGACCTGAACTTCGTTGAACTCGCCCAAGAACTGATACCTAAGTTCATAGACGATATTGATTCACAAACGCTGCATGGCTTGATCGCGGAATCCTACGCTTCTTTCAGCCATGCGGACGTGGTCGCTCTGCAGGATCTTGATGGAATATCCGTGCTAGAGCTTTTTCATGGTCCTACTCTGGCTTTCAAAGATGTGGCCCTGCAGCTATTGGGCAAGTTGTTTGAACACGTGCTTGGGGAGCGAGGTCAGCGCCTGAATATTTTGGGTGCGACTAGTGGCGATACCGGCAGCGCGGCGATAGATGGTGTTCGCGGACAGAAAAATATCGACATCTTTATCATGTATCCCAAGGGTCGCGTGAGTCCGCTGCAAGAAATGCAAATGACTACCGTCGCTGACGACAACGTACATTGTATTGAGCTCGACGGTAGTTTCGATGATTGTCAGAACATCATGAAAACAGTCTTTGCTGATGCGCATTACAAGGCTACCTACCAACTTGGGGCTGTCAATTCTGTGAATTGGGCGCGAGTGCTTGCGCAAATTGTTTACTACGGATACGCCAGTTTGCGAAGATCAGCAGACGCCACCTTTTGTATACCGACTGGTAATTTTGGCAATGTATTTGCCGCCTATCTGGCGCAGCGTATGGGCTTCTCCATCGCGCATTTACTGGTGGCTACCAACGATAATGATATACTGGCGCGCTTTTTTGCCACTGGCGTTTACGCGAAAGGCGAAGTTCATCAGACTCTATCGCCGGCGATGGATATTCAGGTCGCCAGCAACTTCGAACGATTTTTGTATTACTACTTCGGCCAGGACAGTGACCGCTTGGTCGCGTTTATGCAGGAATTCACGGCCACTGGCTCTGCCAGTATTGGCGCGCCTCCGAACATTCAATTGATGTCCAGCGTGGCGGTTAATAGAGAACAAACCCTGGCGGCGATGCGTGATGTCAACCAACAGTTCCAATACGTTTTAGATCCGCATACTGCAGTGGGTTATCACGCGGCTCGCAAACAACTAAATGAGTTGAGTAAGGGGACCGATGTTGTGGTCGTCGCTACCGCTCATCCGGCCAAGTTTCCGGATGCCGTGCAAAAGGCGACGGGCTTCCAGCCTACCCACCCAACACTCGAAGCTTTGAAAGGGCTTGATATGCGTCGCACAGCGTTACCTTGCGACATCGATGCGGTTAAGACGTACTTGGTTGAAAAACTGCAGATGGCTCGCCAGGCTTAACCGATATGGGTATGAGACCCACTTAGCCGGGCGATGATGTCAGGCAGCTGAATCAGCTCTCTTGCCTCGGCGGTGGGCTGATGGTCTGTATCGTTGATGCTTTGACCCTCATGATTGAACCAAATCGAGCGCATACCAGCCCGGTTGGCACCAAAGATATCGTCTGACAGGTGATCACCAATGTGAACGGCTCGCTCCGGCACCACCCCTGCCTTGGTCAGGACGGAGATAAACATTTCGTTGTCGGGTTTACTAGCGCCCACGTCGGCGCTGCTTACGGCGCCAGAAAAAAAGTTGCCGATGCCCGCACGATCAATATTCGCATTGCCGTTGGTCAGAGCATAAAGCGCGTAGCGTTGGCTCAAAATTTCCAGAGTCTTTATCGCGTTTGGATAAAATGCGACATCGTTGCGAGCGGCAAAGAATACCTCGAACGCTTGTATCGCGTGCGCTTCAGCATCTTCCGGCGTCATATCGGCTTCCATCATGCAATGGCGCAGCACTTCGGTTCGCAGGAATGATAGGTCGTGACGTTTTTCTGCATAGTTGTCCAATATGCGTTGGCGGATGATGCCGACTTTTTCTGAAGCATAGATTCCAAGTGCAGCAGGTGTGTGCTTTGCCATCCAGCTGCGCAAAAGCTTCTCTGCCGCTTTGATCGTTTGGGTCACATCCCATAACGTATTGTCGAGATCGAGGGTCACGAGATCTATGCTGGGACTTGGCTTGTTCATATTTTTAAAGAGCGTCCGGGTTGTCGTCGATAACGGCGGCTCGATCCGCCTGATTTTTTCGTGCCCTTGGATGCGCTCTGTCATACACCCGGGCAAGGTGCTGATAATCGAGATGCGTATAAATCTGGGTGGTCGCGATGTCGCTATGTCCAAGCAGTTCTTGAATGCCGCGTAGGTCACCAGATGACTCTAGCAAGTGGGTGGCGTAGGTGTGGCGAAGCATATGTGGATGCAGGCTGTTGTCACCCAGCTGGACCGTAGCGATTTTTTTCAGACGATTTTGTATCGTACGAGTAGAAATATTCTTGCCATTGCGTCCCGGAAACAGCCACCCATTGCTCTGAGGTTCCAATTTTCGAGTCCATTGGCTGAGCGCGGATACGCACTGACGACCTAGGGGAACGCGACGTTCCTTGCCGCCCTTTCCGAGCACTCGAACCACACCCTGTGCCATATCGAGGTCGGTTAATTTTAGATTCGCAAGCTCACTTAGCCGAAGACCGCTGCCGTAAAAGAGTTCAAGCAGTACCTTGTCGCGTAGTGATTGTCGATCACTTGCAGTCACGTTCAGGAGCTGGGCGGCTTGATCTGTATCTAATACTTTGGGCAGGCGCCTCTTGATCCTTGGCCCGACAGTGGCGGCTGCGGGATTTATTGGAACTTCGCCTTGGGACAGCAAAAAATTGTAGAAGCTGCGTACTGCCGAGAGACAGCGTGAAATGCTACTGTTTCCCAAGCCTTGGCGTTTCAAATGTGCGGTAAAGCGCAAGATATCTTGTGCATTGGCGTTAGCAGGATCCTCTGCGAAAAACTCGATAAATCGCTCAATATCGTTACTGTAAGCTGTGACGGTGCGATCAGAATAATTACGTTGCTGCGCCAGGGTGAAAAGGAAGCGCTCCATCCACTGTCGACCATTGGCATTTTGCAGGCTCATGGGTTGGCGAGGCGATTCATCACTTTTGCCATGACGTCGGCAATATAGGTTACGAATAGCGTGTCCATGTCCCTAGCAAATCGACCCGGATCACGGCTGCCTATACACAGGGCGCCGCTGCCATTGATCAACGAGAGATTTAAAATAGCCGCGCTGCCACTGTCTTCGTGATTTGAAAGCGGGAACATTTGTGTCAACTCTTCGCGTCTAAGCGTTGTGCATAGGGCACTGGAGCCGTTTCGAAGGTATTGCAGCGGCATTTGTTCATTGTGGTGCTGAATATGGTCTAGGGCCAGGGCCAGTTGTGCTTCACATAGGTGCGCGCAAACAAAATCAGCTTCAAAGTCGACAAGAACGTGTGTTGCCAGCACCTCGTTGAGTTCCGGCCAGCTGTTCACCTCGAGTAGCGCTAAGTTCAACGAGCGGGTTTTAGCAAAAATCTCATCGTTCGACCGAGCCGCCTGCAGCAGCTCGTTCATTCGGCGACGCATGGTCATATTTCGCTCACGCAAGATATCGATTTGTCGCTCAATTAAGGAGACTGCCTGGCCAGATTCATGAGGCAAGCTCAACTCTGACAGCGCACTGGGGTGTCGAAGGAAGAAGTCTGGTGACCGCCGCAAAAAATTCAGCACCGCCTGATCGCTGAGAGGAGGTAGATCCTTACCCCCAGTGAACTTCTCGATAGTCATGCTGTTCCACCTGTGCTGTTGAGCCGCCCCTGATAGACAAATGTTGAATCTCCGGTGAGCTTGATCGGTCCGCTCGCGTTGGGCCATTCCACGTGAAGTTTCCCGCCGGGTAACGAGACTTTGACTCGACTGCTCAGACAGCCCAAGTGTCTGCCGGCAACCACTGCTGCGCAGGCACCGCTGCCGCAAGCCAAGGTCTCATTTGCGCCGCGCTCAAAAACCCGCAAACGAATGAAGTCATCGTTGACGATCTGGCAAAAGCCGATATTCGCCCGTTCTGGGAATGCTTCGTGGTGCGAAAGCGCGTAACCAATCTGGGCCACATCGAGGTTTATTACGTCGTCGACGAAGACGACGCCATGTGGATTGCCCATGGCGACAGGCACGACGCTGTATTCATCGTCCCCGGTAAATAGTGAGATAGGCTCCCCTGGGTTCGGATGAACAAACGGCACCGCCGCATGATCAAGACTTGGCGCTGGCATCCAGGTCTCAACGGTTCCATCAGGTCGCTTGGTCGTGCGAATAATACCGCCCTTTGAATGCCAGCTAAGCTGATTTTGTTGGGTCAACCCAAGACGGTGAACAAAGTCTGTAATACAGCGCGTACCGTTGCCGCACTGCTGAGCTTCGCTACCGTCGGCGTTAAAGATGACATAGTCAAAGTCACAGGCTGGCGAGCTTGGCGGCGCGACGAGCAGTAGCTGGTCAAAACCAATGCCGCGCTGGCGGTTGCTCCAAGCAGCCACTTGTTCAGGGTCGAGTTCTACTGAGGTCGTTACACCATCGATGACCATGAAGTCATTCCCGAGACTGTGCATTTTGCTGAAGTT
>JAYYHB010000068.1:0-3879 GCA_036157095.1 Pseudomonadota bacterium | reverse complement strand
ATATAGTTCGTAGCCCAGCTCGCCAACATAGCTGAGGCGATTGGCGCGAAACTCTAAGGCACCGCTGCAAAGCAGTTCGGATTCGTAATAGCCCAGCCTTTCCACTCTTTCGGCCTGATCGCAAATGACCTTCAGTAGCTGGGACGACTTAGGCCCCATGACACCAATGATGGCAGTTCCCTCGTCTTTGCTTATCGCACAATCGAATCTGGCACTGCGCTTGCGCAGCCAAAACCAGTCTCTGCGTTCGCTAATGCAGCCGCTGACGATCATAAATCGATCAGACGCCAACCGAGTGACGGTGACATCGGCCTCGATACCGCCGTCAGCGTTGAGCCACTGAGTGTAGACGATCTTGCCGAATGCGACATCGACGTTGTTCGAGCAAATATGCTGAATGCAGCTAAGTGCCTGGGGGCCTGCCACGTGAAAAATAGGGTAACTAGACTGATCAAACAGAGCTACGTGATTGGCGATGGCGTCACACTCCCGCTGACAGGCTTCGAACCAATTGGGCTTGCCATAGGTGTATTGATATTCCGCGGGTTCGTTTTCCGCGTACCAGTTAGGCCGTTCCCAGCCAGCCAACTCACCCATCACGGCACCCAGTTGCGATGTGGTACGGTGAAGCGGGCTTAGGCGAACATTCCGACTGGTCGCATACTGTCGATGTGGCCAATGCATATCGTAGAGCAGCCCCAGGGTCTCCTTTGTGCGTTCGAACAGAAAGTCGGGTTGGCTTTGGAAGGGAAAGGTACGACGCACGTCCACATCCCAAAGATCCATTGGCGGCGAGCCCTGGTGCATCCACTGCGCCAGCACCTTGCCGACGCCGCCGGCAGATTGAATGCCTATCGAGTTAAAGCCGCAGGCCACAAAAAGGTTATCAAGCTCTGGGGCCGGTCCCAGCAGATAACGGTCGTCTGCGGTAAAGCTCTCCGGGCCGTTGAAGAAAAGGTTGATTCCCGCATCGCCCAGTTCCGGAAAGCGCCTGATGGCCGTTTCCAGAATCGGCTCAAAATGAGCAAAATCATCGGGCAATGCGTCGAAGCAGAAATCCTCCGGGATTCCCTGCATGCCCCAAGGTTTGGCCTCCAGTTCAAAGCAGCCCAACATCAGTTTTCCGGCATCGTATTTGAAATAAGTTTGTTCGTCGGGTACGCGCAGGGTAGGCCGCATGGCAGTGAAAGACTCCAGCGGCTCTGTAACCAGATAAAAATGCTCCGCGGCATGCAAGGGCAAATGAATATCATGCTGGGCGGCGAATTCGCGAGACCACATACCGCCAGCCAGGACCACTTGCTTGGCATTCATCAACGTGCCGTTGTCTAGATATACGCCTACAGCCTGACCGTTCTCGATGGCCAGCCGTGCCACATTGGTGTCTTCAAAAATTTGCGCACCATTCGAGCGCGCCCCCTTCGCCAGCGCTAGGGTGGTATCAACTGGGTTGGTTTGGCCGTCACCGGGCAGATAAACGCCCCCGCACAGGTCGTGGGTTTGAATCCCCGGCCACTGGGTCTGTACGAAGGATTCATCAACGACCTTACATTCCACCCCAAAGGCATTGGCCATGGTGGCCTGGCGTTTAAGCTCCTCGAGCCGCTCCGGAATTAAGGCCAAGGTCATGGAACCTGTTTGTTGATAGCCGGTCTCCTGTCCCGTTTGCCGGGCCAGCTCTGCGAAGAGCTCCGTCGAATAGCTCGATAGGCGGGTCATATTCTGTGACGCCCGCAGCTGGGCCACTAAGCCCGCCGCATGCCAGGTCGTGCCGCTGGTCAGTTTTTTACGCTCCAACAAAACCACGTCGCTGATGCCCAACTGGGTTAGGTGATAGGCGATGGAGCAGCCGACGATGCCGCCTCCAATGACGACGACGTTGGCAGATCCAATCTCTGAGGGATTCATTTTTTGAGATTGCGGCTTGCTTAACGCTGGGAAGCCAGTGCCCGAAGCGCTCGATAGGTAGCACCGTACAGGGAAAGGTCCGTAGGATAGGGGTGCGAGGAGAGCTTCACGCAAACCAGCGCCTTGGCACGATCCACGTAAATCGATTGTCCGTGAATGCCAATACACATGATTTCTTCAGCCTCGGGATCCGCCCAAACTTGGTTGCGGTAGTGGCCGTTGGGCAGCAGGCCGCTATATTCGCTAGCGGCAAACAGCTCGCGCACATGATCATTGCCCAGACGCGTATCGCGCACCCAGGATGCGGGCACGATTTGCTGATCGTTATAAAAACCATCGTTGCGCAGTAACTCACCGAAGCGGGCCAAATCCCGGGCGCAGGCGCTCATGCCGGCACCCATATAGGGCATGCCGACGGCATCGACCACCACGTTGGCATCGAATTCGGCCCCCATAGGTTGCCAAAGTCGTTGACTAAAGATCTCGCCAAAAGGCTGATTAATGGCTCGCTCGATTACCGCGGTGCACAGGTTGGTGAGGACTGTTCGATAGTGAAAGTGTTCGTTTTCTTGTTGTTCGGTCTGATTGCGCTGTTGGCAGTACGCGAGCAGTGAGCGTGGCGAGGTGGCGGTCTGTAAATCTGGGCGCCAGCCCACCACGGCGGCTTCATGCCAAAAATCATCTTCGCGTCGATCATAGTCCTCGGAGTATGCTACCCCGGCGGTCATATCTAGAGCTGCTTGGACAGTGGTTTCTCGAAAGGCACTGTTCGCCAACTCGGGTAAGTAATCGCTCACTAAGTTACTAGTATCCAACAGGCCGTCGTCGACAGCGATTCCTGCCAACATGCCCACAAAGGATTTTGATACCGAGTTCAGCAGGTGCGGCGTGTCTGCACCCATGCCATTGAAATACTGCTCGACAATGACGATTCCATCCTGCACGACAACAAAGGCATCGGTATAAGTGCTGTCGAGAAAGTGTTGCAACGATCGGGTCTCTCCCCGGGACACTGGATAGGTCAGTTGGCCGAGGTCTTCTTTTGCATACTCAAAGGCCGAGACCTGATCGTTTGATCGACGGATCGAGGTGGTATTGAACAGCGCAGACATATGCTGAAAGCTGTGACGATTGTAAGGGGGTTGATTCCAGTTAGCGGTGGAATAGGCGGTTTGGTTGGTTTGTGTCATCGATAAGGCTAGTAGACGCAGTCCGGTCAGATTCTCTTTGAACGCGACGCGAGTCAAGACTCGAGATGATCAAGACGACGCGACAACACCCATTGGTCCCATGCCGGGATTCTTCATTGGCGGCCAGCCAACGCCGGTTCCCAAGGCTTGGCCGGATACCAGCAAGGTTGATGAGATCTTGCTTAAGGTGCCGGGAACCTTGCCTCGAGTGGTGATCATTTGGGTTGTCCAAGTTGACAGCGCCCTCTACGTGGTGGGCAGCAGATCCAGCGGCTGGGTACAGCGCATTGCTGATGGTGCCAACGTTGAGATGCGATTGTCCGGCAACACCTATGCGCTCACTGCGGTTCCTATAAAGCAAGAGTTAGAGCGAGTTGTGATCGCTTACAAGAACAAATACCGGTCAGACTATCCGGACATTGTGGCCGTATTCCCCACGCTTGAAGAGGCCCGTGACCAGTTCGGCGTATTTCGTTTGGATACCCGTCAGGTTTGAGGGCTGCCTGCTAGTTCATCGTTTCGCTGTAGCGTAAACAGCAGCGTCATATGCGGTACGGTCAGCGCGGCGAGGGCTAGAAAGGTGTACCTCAGCGCGGACGGATCAATGCCAGCACTGGACGCTTGGTCCCATGCCACCGGATGCCACCACACCAGGATTGCGATGCAAAGCAGCACCAGAGCGGTGAGTGCGTAGACCGCGAAGAGTGAGCCGTCGGCAGTACGCTGGCGCCAACGACGCAAATGAAAGGGACTGTGCAGGCAGGCAAAATAGCAGGCGAAG
>JAYYHB010000067.1:0-2963 GCA_036157095.1 Pseudomonadota bacterium | reverse complement strand
CCTCCACCTGAGCGCTCAGATCAGAGCTTGTGCTGGCTGCCAACTGATGACTCATCTGCTCTACTTGACGTGTCAGGGCGCGATTTTCGGCGATCAGCTGCTGAAGCTTACTACCGATTTCGCGGCGCCCAACTTTCAGTGAATCGCTGACCGAGTTAAGCAGAACCTGCTCTTCATGAACGAAACCCAGAGCTTTGTCCCCTGTTACCGCCTCAACACGCCGTATACCCGCAGCAATGCCGGTCTCGGAAACAATCTTGAAGAGGCCGATATCTCCGGTGCGTTGGACATGGGTGCCGCCGCAGAGTTCCTTGGAATATCCATTGCCCATGGTTAAGACGCGAACCTGATCTCCGTATTTTTCGCCGAAAAGCGCCACCGCACCTCGTTGCACCGCGTCGTCGTAGCTCAGAAGCTGGGTATCTACACCGGAATTAAGTCTTATTTGCGCATTTACCCGCTGCTCTATCTGCTGAAGCGCCTCACCATCGATGACACCGGTATGGGCGAAGTCAAAGCGCAGCTTTTCAGCGTTGACCTGGGAACCTTTCTGCTGGACGTGGTCACCGAGCACCTCTCGCAGCGCGGCGTGAAGCAGGTGAGTGGCGGAATGATTGGCGCGGATCTGGTTACGCGTCGTGGCATCCACCTCGGCATGCAAAGTATCTCCAGCACGAATCGTTCCCTCGAGCAGACCGCCAATATGCAGGAACTGATCGCCGCTGATTTGGGTATCGCCCACCTGGAAACGCGCAGTCTCGCTAGCCAAAATACCCCGATCGCCAACCTGACCACCGCTCT
The DNA here is from genome assembly GCA_036157095.1 of Pseudomonadota bacterium. GTDB lineage: Bacteria > Pseudomonadota > Gammaproteobacteria > Pseudomonadales > Azotimanducaceae > UBA4421. The sequence continues at coordinate 2,162 of JAYYHB010000067.1, read as the reverse complement.
CCGCATAGAAGGCGGTTTGATCCAAAACAATCACGCCTTGGGATTGGTCAGCATCGAGCTGCTCCAGGGGTTCCCCCTCGTCATCAAAAACTGCAAGCACGGACGCTTTATTGACGAGCTGTTCGTAGCCGCAAAACTGCACTTTCTCCTTAACGCTGATTTTTTGCCCAAGGCTGGTGGAGAAAATGGTGGCAGCACGACCTCGCGCGCGCTGCGCCTCCATGGCTTCATCAAAACCAGCCTGGTCCACAGACATATTCAATTCGCGCGCAACATCCGCAGTCAGATCGACGGGAAATCCGTAGGTATCGTAAAGTTTGAACGCGACTTCGCCGGGCAACACATCCCCCGAAACCCCACCCAACTCTTTCTTCAGCAACTCCATACCCTGAGTGAGCGTTTCGCTGAAGCGCGCCTCTTCGTCGGCTAGGGCTCGCGTGACATCATCCGCGCGCTCGGCAAGCAGCGGATAGGCCTCGCCCATCTCGTCGACCAGAACCGGAACCAGCTTGTGAAAAAACGCTTCCTTGATGTCCAGCTTGTACCCGTGCCGCAAGCCGCGCCGGATGATACGCCGTAACACGTACGAACGATCCTCATTGCCCGGCAGAACACCATCGGCGATCAGGAATGCACTGCTGCGAATATGATCGGCGATTACCCTGAGCGAGGCCGTATTGATCGCTTGGCTGGGGTCAGTAATACCCGCGTACTTGCCCGCCTCATTCATTACGCGGACAAACAAATCGATTTCGTAATTGCTGTGCACGCCCTGCAAAATGGCGGCCATACGCTCGAGCCCCATTCCCGTATCGACCCCGGGCTGAGGCAAAGGATCCAGCGCACCGTCAGCACTGCGATCGAATTGTGGGAACACCAAATTCTGGAATTCGATGAAACGATCGCCGTCCTCATCGGGTGAACCTGGCGGCCCTCCCGCAATGGACGGGCCATGGTCGTAGAAAAGCTCCGTGCACGGACCGCACGGACCCGTGTCACCCATGGTCCAGAAATTCTCTTCAAGATCTATGATTCGCTCGTTAGAGATACCTACCTTATCGCGCCAGATTTTCCGAGAATCGTCATCGTTTGGATGCACGGTGATTAAAATTTTGTCCGGGTCTAATCCCACCACTGCAGTGGCGAATTCCCATGCCCAAGAAATGGTGTCTTCTTTAAAATAGTCACCGAAGCTGAAATTTCCCATCATCTCGAAAAAAGTATGATGCCTCGCGGTATAGCCCACGTTTTCTAGGTCGTTGTGCTTGCCCCCGGCTCGCACACAGCGTTGCGCAGAGGTTGCCCTAGTGTAACCAGGATCTGATTTCCCGAGCAGAGGATCCTTAAACTGGTTCATCCCTGCGTTGGTAAATAAAAGTGTTGGGTCGTTGTGAGGCACCAAGGAACTAGAGGGCACAATTCGATGCCCTTTCGACTCGTAGAAATCGAGGAACGCGTGCCGTAAATCAGCAGTTTTCATGGTGTGGCGACTGACCAAAAGATGACGCTCGATAATAGAGCATTCGGGCCTTTAATGGCAGGCGCTAATGGCATGACTCAGACTCTAATCACGATTAAGACATGCAGTTCTCTCTGGTGAAAGATCCGGCCGTGGCTGGCGACGTGCTAGAGGCTACTGGTAGGTCACCTGCATCACCCGATTAATTGCACGAGACGCTAAACCCGCCGGAAATCCACGTCTGGCTAAAAACCTCGCAACACGTGCGCGCTCCTTTTGGACCTGATGCCATGCCTCGCGCTGCTGGTCTCTGGAGGGCCTATCGTGCGTTTCACCCTCACCCACGGTAGATAATGGCGAGTTTTCACTGTCATCGGGTGGGAAAGAGCACGCTTCTGACGAGCGCAGCTTCGGTAGGGACAGGTGGTCACTTGGCCTTGGCATCCGCACCTTTTTTTCTACCTGCACAATGGCCATAGCCAGCCATTGTTCGCTATAGGGTGCGAGCAAGGTTTCGATCAGCCCTTTGTCTAAGCCGTTCTGCTCAAGTTCTCGCTGAATAAACATCGGACCGTAGCCGCGATCAATGCGGCTTCTGCAAAAGGCTTCGCCGTAGCGTGTGTTGCACAGCAGGCCCAGATTCTGAAGCTCAGTAATTACCACACTGACAACGTCCGACAAAAACCGGCGCTGCAACTTGGTA
>JAYYHB010000066.1:0-14397 GCA_036157095.1 Pseudomonadota bacterium | reverse complement strand
CGGGTCCATTGCTCCACCAAGGCATCTACCTCATCCATATTTCGTGCGCGATCCTTGGTGCGGGCAAACCGCTCGTCGGCTTTAAGTTCTGGCCGACCCATAGCATCACACAGGCGAAGCCACTGCTCCCCGCGAAAACAGATCATGGCCACATGTCCGTCCTTGGCCTTGTAAACATTGTAGGGAGCCAAGGTCATACCCGAATGCCTGTTGCCTGTTCTGGCGGGCTGGTGGCCTAACTGAAAATACGTGCCCAGCTGGGTCGCCAGGGCCGGAAACACGCAGTCCTGCATGGAAATATCGATCACTGCGCCCTTGCCGGTCTGTTCTCGCTCATAGAGGGCAGAGACGATGCCCGCATACAGGTGCGCCCCGCCCAAAATATCGCAAAACGCCGCTCCAGCCTTCGTCGGTGGACTATCGGCATCGCCGGTCACACTCATCACGCCGCTCATGGCCTGCAGCGTAATATCCATTCCGAGATAGTCGCGATAAGGCCCGCTGCCACCGTACCCAGTGCCTGCAGCATAGATAAGCCGCGGGTTCAACTCACACAACACATCGCTACCCAGGCCATTTTCTGCGAGGGTGCCCGGAGAGAAATTTTCCAGCACCACATCCACTTGCGGCACCAGGTCTTTGATCAGCTGACGTCCCTCGGCATGCTTTATGTTCGCGGTGATGCACTCCTTGGCGCTATTGAACATGCGAAAGGGAAAACTGGGTTTTGCAGTGCCGCTACGACCGCGCAGACTTTCACCAGTAGGCGACTCTACTTTTATGACGCGTGCACCGGCCTGAGCTAGCAAGAAACCGCAATAGGGGCCGTTATAAACCTGCCCGAAGTCTAAAACTATCAGCCCCGCAAGCGGTGTTGCCGTGGTCATATGCCCCTCTCCACGTGTATTGCCTCACTCGATTGCAAAGGCAACGATGTAGTCAGCGCTGCTTCCCAAGGGCGAGCGCGCATCGCCTCCCGCCGCGATCACCACAAACTGCTTGGCATTTCCCTCACTGTCTTTCACAGCATAACTCATGGGTGTGGCGTTGCCCGGCGCTGGCAGCGCGTGCTGCCAGAGCAGCTCACCGCTATCCACATCGTAGGCATACAGTTTGCTCTCAAAAAGCGAGCCGATAAAAAAAATACCCGTACTCGTTAGCAGGGGACCGCCATTGTGAGGCAGACCGATGCTCAGCACTTTGGCGGGAAAGTCGCCGTGGGGACGGCGCCAAAGCTGGCGCTGTTCGTTGATGTCGATGACCATCACTTCACCCAATGGAAAACCGGCACAAGGTAGGACACCAAGATAGGGATCGAACATGGTGTGTCTTGCCATGGCATAACTGGTGCCTGCCTGCACACCGAGCTCGACATCATCGCCGATTTTAAAAAAAGCGCGGTACGCTTGATACGCGGCTTGGCGTTCTTCTATTGATCGATCAGCATCGCCCATGGTTTCAAGCAACTCTGGCGGCGCCTTAGATTTATCCAGCAGCTTGGTGCGAAAGGCTATGTTGTTGCTGTGCAAAGCGATCAGGCCACGTTGGGCATCCACGGCCACCCCGCCCCAATTGGTGGCTCCCATATTGCTCGGCAGACCAATAGTCCACTGCTCGGTAATCGGCGTGTATATCTCTCCAGCTTGGCTCTCTTCTTCAATGCTGTCGCATAGGCCCATTGGAGATTGTCCCTTCTCATACTGGCGGGACACTTGAAACGCCTCAGGAGGAAATAGCTGCGTGGGTGACAGCTGATCTTTGAGTGGTCCGTAACGCGGCACCTCTCGACGCTCAACCTCTACCAGAGGTTCACCGGTCTCTCGATGGAGTACGAAGATAAATCCCATCTTGGTGCTTTGAATGAGTGCGGGAACTGAGCGCCCGTCCAGTTGAAGGTCTACAACCGAGGGAATCGACGGCACATCGAAATCCCATAAGTCGCGTTCAACGGTTTTGAAGTGCCAAACCAGCTCTCCTGTGCTGCCCCGCAACGCGACAACCGAAGACCCGAAATGGGCCATATCTGGCCCTGGATTACGGGCATAATCCGGAGCCGGGTTTCCCGTGGGAAGGAATATTATGTCGCGCTGCTGATCCACAGCAAAGCCTGACCAGACATTGGGTGTACCCAACGCATAGCCTGCCTCACTGACCAAGCCAACAGAATAGTCAAAGTCCGGGGGTGCCAGATCAAAGGCCCAAACTAGCTCACCGCTGCGCACGTCATAGCCACGCACAACCCCACTCGGTGCATCAATGCGCTGGTTGTCCGCAACGGCCGACCCAACCACAACCACGTCTCCCACAACCGCCGGGGGTGAGGACACCTGATACTCCTGGGCCCAAGAAAGCTGGCCAACTCCGGGCTTGAGGTCGACCTCCCCGCCAGCACCAAAGCCGGGGCACACTCTGCCGGTAAGACCGTCGAGCGCAATCAAACGCGCATCGTTAGTCGCCATAAACAAGCTATTCGCACAGGTTTTGACGGTCTGTCCGTCTGACTCAAGTTCGGCAGGCATCGCCTCAGAATCAGACCATTGAGCCAACGCACGACAATTGGCGAGGTTGGGGTAACGCACTCGTTCAACCTTGGGATCAAAGGTCCACGCCTGCGCACCTGTAAGTGGGTCGAGGGCTGATACCTTATTGAACGGGCTGCATACCACCAGCAGTCCGCCGGCAAGTATCGGGGTATTTTGGAAAATCTCGTTGGTCTCACCCGTGCGAAACGTCCAAGCGGGCTTGAGCCGCTGCAGATTTTCTTTGGAGATGAGCGCGACATCCGTAAAACGCGCGCTACCGGGGCCTGCATGACTGGGCCAAGGCGACGTCACCCGGGTGGCCACCTCGACCCCATCTTGCGGCTGCAGGCTCGCAAAGTCCGTAGTACTGCAGCTTCCTAGTAGGACAACTGTCACAAAAATCAGTAAGTCACCTAAATAAGTCCGACGAACTGCGGATTTAGACATGCCTAGCTCAAGATCTTTAACAATGTAAGCCACCTTACTGTTACAGCCTCTAAATGCACACTATCTCGTTGCCTCGCTAGAGCAAGCGCTGATCGAGTTCGCAACGACGGACCAGAGAAAGCTAAGCTGTCATGGAGCGATGCTGTGTGGTTTGGCGGCCCTAGGGTGTATTGGGCCGCATTTTCGAAAATCCTATTTTTAGAACGCCCATTATCGAAAACCTTGTTATCGATAACCCTATTGATACGCTCTGACGGTCTCACCAATCATCACGTGTTCGCCAGTACAGTCAGCATAAGAGGTGTAGTAATTTGCCCTAGCTCTCCAGCCTTCCTCATTAGCGATCGCGTTTTTGGCGGCCGCAAAGGTTTTCATGTCGGCGTAGTTCACCAAATGATAGAAGTCTCCAGGGAAAACTCCATCTCTTACGCCGGCCAACGGATACCCAACCCCCCACCAACCGACTAGCTGATTGTCAACATTCTCGGCAGCAATGGCGCGGTGCTCTGCGCTTAATTGATCTGCGGACACCCCATCCTTTCTTGTGCACCACTCAACGGTAACAACTCTTGAATCATCCGAACTGATTTCTGCTCTACGTAATAGCGGAAAGACGGCTGCCACTAGAGCGTCACAGTCCTCGACCTTGTCGTAGTCGCTCGCGATCTCGCTCCCTGTTTTCGAATCCAAATATAAATCCCATTCGTTACCGAGCTCTTCCCAATCCATGAAGTCAAAAGCGATGTAATCGTAGGTAGCACCAACTGCCATAAGTGGCAGGAGGATTTGACGAAATCCTCGAATGTTCTCGTCATCCATAAACTTGTGGAGTTTTTTGTCGATCTTGGCAATGTCGTCCATTGTTGCATCATTTTTTAATGTGCAGATGTGAGCCATATGGGCAACGCCTTCCCCTATGTCAACTATCCAATTTCCCTCTGAATGATCGTCGGCGACCACATTGCCTGACGCCTGGAGTCCTAGAAAGATCGCTAAGATGGTTATTGTTTTTCTCATTACGTTTCCTTTTTACCGCTAATTCAACATGTTTAAAGCACGCGATAGGCTGGCATACCTTTAGGGATCTGTACATCGCAGGACTAAGTAATGCACGTAGCGGCAGCCTCTTAAAAACACCCTTCGCTCACCAGAGCTTTAACAATCATTCTGTCGGATAAAGCCCGCTGCTGGGCGGTTTCCCAAACAAGCGTCGCCAGTAAGGAGTTGCGAGGGCATCGTAAAGGACGATTGTATCTGAGACGAACAACGGTAAGAAAACCCCCTGCGTCCGTTATAGTCGTGATCGACCCGATTACCAAATAGGCTCCTGGCGCCATTGGTTAAACAAATTCGTAAGATCTTGGCCGATACCAAAACATACGATAGGCCCTTTGCCAAAGTTCGCCGTCTGTCGCGGCAAGGACGTCGCTGTGCTTTACGAGGGCTGATAGCCAAAGATGCATAGGTGGCTTGGAGAAGATATTTTGGTTTCAAATTTTTGAGACCAACTCTGGAACTTTATCAATTAGGCGGGAGAGCCAAGCAGTATTGAAAGTTGTGCCACATAAGCTGAAGAATCAAGTCATCCAAACGTCACTGGTAAACGTCGACTCCGGCATGACGTTTGAGGTGGATCATTGCGGCGATGGTGAGGAACTGGTGCTTTGTCTTCATGGATTCCCGGAGCATAGCTTTTCCTGGCGCTATCAGTTGCCCATGCTAGCTCAGATAGGGTTCACTGCTTGGGCGCCAAATCTCAGGGGTTATGGAAACACTTCACGACCTATTGCCATAAAAGACTACGCGCTAAGCGAGCTTGTAGAGGATGTTGCGCAGCTGATTGTTGCAAGTAAGAGAACGAGAGTGACACTCATTGGTCACGATTGGGGAGGCCTCATCGCCTGGGAGTTTGCAATCGCTGAGCGCTTACCCATAGAGCGCCTTATCGCATGTAACTGTCCCCATCCCCGCTCTTTCATCGACGTCTTTGGATGGTCACAGCTTCGCAAAAGTTGGTACATGTACTTTTTTCAAATCCCTTGGCTGCCGGAGTTTTTAATTGGGCTGCGAAACGCTCAGGCAATTGGAAGGATTTTCGAGAAAACCAATAGAAATAAGGCAGCCTTTCCAACTGAGATTATCGACGTCTACAGGCACAACGCTTCAAACCCCGGCGCTTTGAGAGCCATGATTAACTTCTATAGAGCTTTTCGATATGGCTTGTGGGAGCGAGAGCGAAAATGGCGGAACAACCATTACGGACCGATAAAAGTTAAAACACTTTTAATCTGGGGCGAGGAGGATGACTTTCTAGAAAAAGCTTTGGCGCTAAACACACGCAAATATGTGACCGATCTGAGGATAAAATTTTTGCCTAGGACTTCTCATTGGGTTCAACAAGAACGTCCAGAGGAGGTAAATCAGTTGATCGAAGAATTCGTCACCGAAAGAGGGCTACCAGAGGAAGCCGTTTAAGGCGCGCATCCTTTTGTGACTATTTCGACCCAACAAATACTGTTGATCGCGATCCCGCTTTATCTAATCTCGGAGAAAGCAGTTGAACTTTGATTTTCGCTTTGTTTACGTCTGGCATTGTTAGCATAACATTGCTTGGCAGCAATTTTGGTGAAGTGAGTACTGAGCTAGTTCTTTTAAACGGGCCTTGGAATTTCGGTAACGCCGGATAGTTGAATCAGCAGAAAGTGACGCACCCAGCATGACTCATACTCCAAAAGGCAACGATTTTGACTATCACGCGGTCATAACAAGCTAGACAAAGCTCTCTATCACGGATAATCGGGTCGCAATAATGATCTTAATGTGTGCGTTTATGTGTACGTTTTTCTGCCTTTAGAAAGAGGGGAGACAGATGACCATACCCTCTAGTCACTTAGATATAGGCATGAGCCCATGTTTGAGGGGTTTGGGGGTTAACGTCTCTACAAGCCTCTGCGTGCGTCTGAGAGGGTGTTTTGATAAGATGAACGGACGCTTTTGGAGCAAAGTCAATGGTTCAGAAATCTGCCTCCTCTGCGCCTAATGTTGAAGAGCAAGATTGCTGCAATGAGCCGTCTTGTTGTGCCCCCCAAGTCCCGTTTACGCGGGCTGTTCCCAAGGTGGGGCGCAATGATCCCTGCCCGTGTGGCAACGGGAAAAAATTCAAGAAATGCTGCGGGCGTAGCGAGTGAATGATCCTAGCTAGAAACTTATTGATTTCCGTTCTGGTGCTGTACTGCTGCTACATGGTTTTCAAGATAAGTAGCAAAGCAGGGTTCTTTTTCATTCCACTGCTTTTTGTCCTGCCGCCTTTGATCTTTAGGGGCGATAAAACGTCCAAGGATAACGGACAGGAATAGTTCTCAACTTCCAGGCGAATGGAATTCTCACGCAGGGTTCGTTTCGAAGACGGCCCGAGGGATTCTAATTCGCTGGATTTCTAAAACTCGAATGCTCGCTCTTAATGGTCGCAAAGAAGTCTTAGTTAAGAGCGTCACATTCATCGTTAGCACACTGAGACCCAACGAAACTTTCATATGTAAGCCGTCGTAATAGCGTTCCTTCAATCGGAGTTCAATCATGCAGAAAATGTTTTTAGTTCTATCAACCCTTTTGGCGTTCATTAGCGCCCTGACTTTTAATTCTCTCGCTTATGCTGGCCATCACGAGAAGGGCGAGATGACGCCTAAAACCGTAGTGGATTTGGCAGTAAGCGCCGAAGCAACATCTACCCTTGTGACCGCAGTGAAGGCTGCAGGGTTAGTCGACGTTTTGTCAGGCGCTGGGCCCTTCACCGTTTTAGCTCCCACTAATGAGGCATTTGCGAAACTGCCTGAAGGTGCATTAGAGAGCTTATTAGCGGACCCCGAAGCTCTGGCGGGAGTACTAAAGGCGCACGTAATCGCTGGCAAAGCCAAAGCGGAGACTGTTATCACGTTAGACGAAGTGGAGACTCTCAATGGAACATACCCCGTAAAGACATCCTACGGTAAAGCGTCCATTGGCGGAGCAACCGTCATAGCTACTGATCTAATGGCGGAAAACGGCGTGGTACACTTAATAGATAAAGTTATCCTTCCGTAATTAACAGCAAAGGCCCATGTTCTCGGCCCCATTTGAGAGATCATTTGGGGCTAGTTTTTTGGTCAATTGCTTAAATTTATTGACTAAAAATTTTAATCACTACATCTCGGGTTCAACCATCCTACTGCCGAGAAACAATGGGCTGTTCGTATAGAGGGGTTAGGAGGTTGTAAAGGTAGAGCTTCGAACTTCAACGAATTCTTAACCACCAAGACAATCGCGTTCGCGTTCCAAATATTATGGGAAGATTGAATAGTTTTTTGCGACATCGCTGAGTCAGTTGCGAGGCTTGAAGAAAATCATAGGAGACAGCATCGCAGCTACTGAAAAATCTTAAACAGTCGTATCTGACCCAAATAGAAAGGGTATCTTTTTTGATTGGTCGGAGAGAGCGGTCAAATACTTCACAGCCTCATTCCTCGGCTCCTCTTCGTCCATCAAGCCGATGCTTTGCGGTTTAAATACTGCATATATGTGACGTTTGGTAGCAGCGGAAATCATCATTTTTATATGCCTTGGATATTGGTATCAAAGCGATTCAGCCGGCGCTGCTTTGCATGTGACGCTGATCCACTTTGCCCAGACCATTAGCCAATAAAGATTATCCTCAGTCAGCCTCTTGAGCGCCATCCCAGCTCAGTGCATCCTTTTGCTCGACCGACAGCGCCGATTCAAAAGCCTTTTCAATGTGGGCTGCGAAGCCCAGTACGTCTCCCTGCGCCTCATTGTCAGCTTTGTCGTAATCCTGGGGCTGTATGCCAAATTGCCTCAGCAGCTTCAGCCCTAGGCCGTGCTCGCTTTCGCTAAACGCTTTTGGCAGACCGCTGCGCAAACGCAGAAATTCAGCTTCTACTTCTCGTGTCATTCAATGGCACTCTCGTGCAGCGATTGTTGCATCAGATGTCTTGAGTGATCTGATGATTTCTCGCCCCGCGTAATGATGGGGAAGGTCTGAAGGCACAAGTCGCCGGTAGTTTTAGGTTTGCCTACCATTAGCTTCATGCAGGAATTTCACTTATAGGGATACGCCGTTAGTCGATAGTGTTAGCGCAGCGCATGACCCAAGGGATAAACATTTGTGTATACGAAATGAAATGATAGATGGCGCAAGCTGTTGAATTCATTAACGATAGAAAAAGGAAGTGGCGCACCCGGCAGGACTCGAACCTGCAACCCCCAGGTTCGAAGCCTGGTATTCTATCCAGTTGAACTACAGGTGCGCTGAGAGCGTGAAAACTCACGCGAGGAAGCAGAATGTTGCACCAGCGTCTGCCCGCACGCAAGCATGTTGCGGGCTTTGCCGCCTGTTTCGTTAACTTCTCAGCAATCGCCCGGGGACTGCGCCGCTGTGATCGTTATTCGTCAACAAAATCTCGCCATTAACTACGGTATTTAGAATCCCGTCCGCCGTTTGCTTCAAACGCCTCGCACTCGCAGGTAAGTCATGTACCACCTCCGGCATTTTTGCCCCTATGGTGTCTGCATCAAATACGACCAAGTCTGCAGCCATACCCTCACGTAACAGACCGCGGTCATGCAGCCCCCACATAGTGGCGGTGTTGTAGGTAATCTGCTTAATCGCGTCTTCCAACGTCATCGCCTGTTTCTCACGAACCCAGTAGCTGAGCAAATGGGTTTGCAGCGAGGAGTCCATTATTTGCGACACATGAGCACCGGAATCGGAAAAGGTAATCACCGAACGCGGATGCTTCATCATGTCGAGCACTTGAGCTTGGTCTTCGTTCGCAATTGGCTGGCGGAAGAACATTTTCAGGTCTCGCTCAAGAGCCATGTCGATCATTAGCTCTACGGGGTGTGTGCCTTTCCCGCGAGCGATTTCTGCCATGGAGGGTTTGTCGTAAACCATGTCATCCATGGGATAGATGTAATCCCACTCGGGCGGGCGTGCTTCCGCGCCAACAATTCGCGGGCCGGTATATTCACGGCTAGCGATCTCGATCAGCTTGGCCTTAATCTCTGGATTGCGCATCTTTGTTGCCTGCTCCGCCAGGGGCAGCTGGCGAAACTCGGACCAATACTCCCAGTTGTCGAAAGGAGTATTGCTCTCAAAAGACAGCAGGCTAGAAAGTGCGCGGCTGTGCACCTGGGCAAACATTCGACCACCAGCGGCTGCAGTTTCATCAAGCAAATCGAAATAAGGACGCCATAGATCAGGAGCAGCGCGAACGCTGAACATCCCCCAGGTTTGCGGTACGCCAGATTCTACGGCGAGATCACGCAAACGACTGTGATACTCGGCGATGCGCTCCGGGTCTCGGCCCGGTGCCTCGCCGGCAATTTCAAACAAGCCTTTGCCGGTTTCACCCACGGCATTAACAATGGCGCGGACTTCATCCCATTCGGCAATACGGCTGGCCACGGGGCGATCATCTGCTGTCAGATGATTGAAGGTGCGCGAGGTTGAAAACCCAATGGCCCCTGCTTGCACCGCCTGCTTCACCAGCCCCTGCATGTTACGCACATCGTCCTCGCTGGCCGCATCGGAAAATGCTCTCTCGCCCATTACATATGTGCGTAATGCCGAGTGACCAATGTAGCCGGCGTAGTTAATGCCCTTGGGGAGTTCGTCAATAACATCGAGAAACTCGGGAAAGGTCTCCCAGCGCCAATCGATACCTTCGAGCATCGCGTCTCGGGATAAATCCTCTGCTCGCTCTAGGTTGCGAAAGACCATGTCCGCATCTTCTTGCTTGCACGGCGCTAGCGTGAATCCACAATTGCCCATCACCACGCTGGTGACCCCGTGATAGCAAGAGCAGGAGCCAATCGGGTCCCAAAAAATCTGAGCATCCATATGGGTATGACCGTCGACAAATCCGGGTGAGACGATGTGTCCATCCGCATCGATGGTCTGGTTAGCGCTTTCGTTAATGCGTCCGATTGCAGCAATCTTGCCACCAACGACACCAACATCTGCGCGGTAACCCGGACTGCCGGAACCGTCGATTACGGTGCCGTTTTTCACCAATAAATCGTATCCCATGACTCCTCCCCTAAAAAATCCATCACAATTCTTCATGGTAGCATGAGACTTTTGAGCACCAGCAGCCCTAATTTTGACCTACAGGTGTTATGCAGTATTCCGAAAACACGCCAAGACTCGCCTTTAAAGTCCATCCGGGGAACGGCCCTTACCTGTTACTGGTGCACGGCTTTTTATCGTCCAGCGCCCAGTGGCTGGCGAACCTAAAAGAGCTAAGCACGGTCTGTAAACCCGTTACCGTCGATCTTTGGGGGCATGGTCGCTCTCCTGCGCCCAGGGACAAAATCCACTACTCGCCCCAGGCCTACGCAGAGCAATTCGAACAAATTCGCCAGCAGCTGGGTATAGAGCGCTGGTTCGTCTGTGGCTATTCCCTTGGAGCCGGGTTGAGTATTCGCTACGCCCATGACTATCCCCTGAATGTCTGCGGGCATATTTTCACCAACTCTAACTCCGCTTTGGCGGGTCCCGAGCAAATTCAAGAGTGGCTGCAAAGCGCATCAAAATCAGCGGCCAATATCCGCAGCAAGGGCTTGGCGGCCATCGACCGCATCCCTGTCCATCCACGCCGCGCCAGAAATTTGCCCGAGGTCGTCAAGGCACCCTTGCTGGCAGATTGCGCCACCCTTAAACCCGAGGGCGTCGCCAATACCTTGGAGTTCACAAATCCCTTCACCAGCATCCGTGACATAGCGGCGGCAAACCCCAGGCCTTTGCTACTTTGCTGTGGCGTCAAAGAAAAACGCTTCGCCGACAACCGGCATTGGGCCGAAGCTCATGTAGCCAACTTGAGCGTGATCGAAATCGATGCGGGGCACGGCGTCAATATGGAAGGTTCGGACGCATTCAACGAGTATGTATGCGCCTTCATTCGATCACATGCCTATCCTCAGCCCTAGCTGTTCTGGAACGTAATGATGTCCACTCTACCCGCACGCCCTAGACGTTGTACCCTGGCTGTACCAGGCAGCTCTGAAAAAATGATGGCAAAGGCCGCTGCGCTATCCGTAGACCAAGTCTTTTTGGATTTAGAGGATGCCGTCGCCTTCGGCGCCAAGGAATCAGCACGAAGGCTGGCTATTAAGGCCCTGACCGGTTTTTCCTGGCAGGCGCGAACGCTGAGCGTTCGCATAAACGATGTCGGTACGCCATGGTGTCACGACGACATCATCGAACTCGTCACCCACGCCGGTGCCCGACTAGACACCATCATTTTGACAAAGGCGAAATCGTCAAGCGATGTCAGGTTCGTGCACCTGCTTCTTGAGCAGCTAGAGCGCAAGCTGGGGCTGACCAAGCGCATTGGCATCGAATGCCTCATCGAAGAAGTCGAGGGCCTTATGCGAGTCGAAGAAATTGCAGCCAGCTCTGACCGAATTGAGACGCTGATTTTCGGCGCGGGTGACTATGCTGCTAGCCAGCATATGCCCCTGGCCTCGGTGGGCAACACCGGCGACGATCCGTCGGATCTTTGGCATTACCCAAGATTCAAGCTGACCATGACCAGCCGCGCCCACGGCATTGAGCCTATCGACGGTCCTTTTGCAGATTTCCAAGATTCGCAGTCTCTTGAGCTTGAGGCCAAGCGAGCACATACCCTTGGTATGGCGGGCAAATGGGCCATACATCCGCTCCAAGTTGAAGCCATTCAATCGGTATTCACACCCTCAGCCGAACGTATCGCGCTCGCCCGTAAACAAAAGGCCGCCTATGAGATGGCCCAGAGTCAGGGCGATGGTGCAATCAATGTTGACGGTGTGATGGTGGATGCGGCGAGTATTCGCATCAGCCAAAAATTGCTGGATCAGGCGGACCTTCTTGGCCTTTAAGCCGTATTCCCAGAACTCTGCGCAAGCGCTGCTGCGTCGCGTTCGTGCCTGTGATATGTGCGCCGATCATTTGCCCCTGGGCCCAAGACCGGTTTTTCAGTTTGGGGCATCCGCGCCAATCTTACTGGTGGGCCAAGCACCGGGTACCGCAGCCCACAACACTCGTACACCCTTCAACGACCCCAGCGGAGAGCGGCTGCGGCGCTGGCTGGGCGTCACCTCGCAGAGCTTCTACAACCCAAGCCATTTTGCCTTACTGCCCATGGGCTTTTGCTACCCGGGCAAGGGCTCGGGCGGCGATTTACCCCCTCGACCTGAATGCGCCCGGCATTGGCGGCATCAATTGCTGGCAAGGCTGACCAATGTTCAGCTAACCCTGCTCGTGGGTGCTCATGCAGTTAGGTGGCATTTGAAGAAGCCAGGGCGGAGCTTGAGCGACTTAACCAGAGATTGGGAAAGCCGCTGGCCTCACACCGTGGTGCTGCCCCACCCAAGCCCGCGGAACACGCGATGGCTGCAGCAACGACCTTGGGTAGAAAAAGAGATCGTGCCAGCGGTGCAACAGCGCGTCGCCGCGTTACTGGCGGCCCAGGCGTAACTAAGTCCTCGGCGCCCCCGAATGAACGTGTCGAGATCGAAGTAATCCCGCCACTCTTTGATTTTTCATAGGGATATCTCGAACACGCCAAGGCATGGCAAATCGACACCCCCTTCGGCGAACTGAGTTCGATCAACGCGTTCACAAAACAAGACGTCGCACTCAGCGACTAGATAAACGATTTCCCAATCGGTCGCCGTCCAGTTCGCTGTAGAACTGGCAATAAACTGCTGCACATTGTCGCGTCCCTTCACGGGATTAGCGGGCATATTGTCGTAACAGCCGTCGTCGCAGAAATAACTCGCCAGCTTCTTCGCATCAAGGCGCGACCATGCACCTTTAAAGGTCTTGATGATTTGGGCGTTATCGTCTGCCGCTGCGCTGCTTTCCCCTGCCCTATTACCCTTTCGATCAATAGGATCTTGGTAAGTCTAGGACATGCTCTGACACAAAGTTGCAAATCATCTCTTGGGAAATTGGCGCAATGCGCATCAGTCGAGCTTCTCGCCAATAACGCTCGACATGATATTCCTTGGCATAGCCGAAACCGCCGTGGGTCTGCATGGCTTGATCTGCGGCCTGAAACCCTGCATCAGCGGCCAGCCATTTCGCCATATTGGCCTCGGCGCCGCAGGGTATGCCGTTATCCAACATCCATGCCGCCTTACGAATCATAAGCTCTGCCGCATCGAGCCGCATTTTTGCTTCCGCCAGCGGGAATGAAACCCCTTGGTTTTTTCCGATGGGGCGACCAAACACCACGCGCTCGTTGGCATATCCCACTGCGCGCTTGAGGGCGGCCTTACCAATACCCAGCGCTTCGGCAGCGATCAAAATGCGCTCAGCATTCAGTCCTGAGATCAAATACTGAAAACCCTTGCCCTCTTCGCCGATACGGTCAGTAATGCTCACGGGCAGGTCGTCGTAAACCACCTCGCAGGTCGCCACCGCGTTGCGGCCCACTTTATCGATGGGCGAAATCGTGACCTCGTCGCGCTGCAGTTCCGCCAGCAGTAAGGTCATGCCATCAGTACGACGCTCCACTTCGTCGCGAGGCGTGGTGCGCGTCAGTAACAGCACGCGCTCTGATTGCAGGGCCTTGGTGGTCCAAACCTTACGACCGCGCACGATATAGTGATCACCGTCACGTCGCGCCGAGGTTTTGATGGATGTGGTATCGGTACCGGCATCGGGTTCGGTGACACCAAAGGCCACATGCAGCTCGCCTCGCGCTACCGGCGGCAGGTACTTTTGTTTCATTTCCTCAGAGCCGTACTTGACCACTGGCTCCATGCCAAACATGGACAAATGCAGCGGGGTCGCGCCATTCATAGCGGCGCCTGAAGCTGCGACTTCTTCCAGCACGATGCTGGCTTCGGTTATGCCTCGGCCGCTCCCGCCGTAGGCTTCCGGTATGGCAATACCAATCCAACCGGCTTCCGACATGGCGTTGTAAAAATCCCAGGGGAATTCGTGATCGGCGTCTTTTTGCGCCCAGTACTCATCCGGGTAGCCCTCACATACCTTGGCTACCGCATCCCGTATCAGGTCTTGCTCTTGTGTCAGCGAAAAATCCATTTCACCCCCCCCCTGTTTAGCCGAGTTTCCTTGGTTCAGTATAGAACACAACAACATTACCACCGACAGGCGAGGGATCCATGGCAACTGTACAAACGCTCACTCTACAAACCGAACGCATGCAGGCGAGCGTTGAAAACGGTATCGGGTGGATGGTGTTCAACAACCCAGCACGTCATAACGCCCTATCCCTAGAAATGTGGGAGGGCATTGGCGACATTCTTGAACACTTCGCCGACAACGAAGACGTACGTGTCATTATCATGCGCGGGGCCGGCGGCAAAGCCTTTGTATCCGGTGCCGACATTTCAGAATTCGACAAAGAACGCGCCAACGCTG
>JAYYHB010000065.1:0-4014 GCA_036157095.1 Pseudomonadota bacterium | reverse complement strand
CTTGGTCATAGGATAGGCAAACCCCACTTCCGCCAAACCAAAACCAACAAACTTATTCTCGCGCAAACCTGCCATCAACTTTTCATCAAGACGGGCTCGCACGTAGTCGACCTCCTGTGAATTGCGGAATACTAGAGGCAGGTTGTAAAGCGCAATATCTGGGTATGGCTGCATCACGCCACCTGAGGTCATAGCAGCACCGTGTAGTTGGCCAACCCGCAACTTTCGCAGCACGGCTTTGTCATCGCCCATAACACCGCCGGGGTAGATCTTCAGCTTGACCCCATCCTGGGTGCGTTCACGAATCGCCTTGGCAGCGGCTCTTAGCTCGATCATCCAACCGGTGCCCTCTGGCGATAGGGTGGCAATCTTCAGGGTCGTCGCGGCATTGACGTTCACCGCTACGAGCAGACCAACAAAAACAGAGCACAGACTCAGCGCTCGACGTGCAATGGTTAGCAATTGCGACTTTCCCAGGCGAGGGTTGGAACTAGAAGTAGTCATCAGCACTGTCCAGTAGTAGTTGGGCGCGCTCTTGCGCCACGGTATTTGTTAGGGTCAATCCGGGTGCCTGCACGTCGGCAGCCAGCACTTCGTGCAACAATCGATCGTGCAGTTCGCGATCAAACATCAGGCGAGCATATTGATCCGCCATCATGACTTTGACGATTAAATTACGTTCGTTAGAAATTGTCAGCGCCCGTTCAAAGTGCTGCCGACCCAGTTCAGGCCGACCGCCCATGGCAGGTGGCAGCAAGGTTTCGAACACGCCTAGGTAAAGAAAGGCGCCGCCGTTCGCGTGCTCGGGATCCAGATCGGCAACCCGCTGAATCAACGCCTTCACCCGCCCAAGCTGGGCAATAGCGGCAAAGTCAGAACTGTTGCCCTGAATCCAGCCTGCCCAAATGCTGCCTAGGTTGTAAAGAGCGGGAACGCTCGATAGCCCTTGGGTATCAACCCAAGCGGAGAACTCGTCAAAGTCTCGGGTTTCAAGTCCACAGGCATTTTTTAACGACAAACATGTGGACCGCAAAATCTGCGCCTTCGCCTTGCGATTAAGCCGCGCGGCTCGCACAGGATCCTCGACAAAGGCACCGGCATAGGCAGAGTGCAGCTCTGCGGATTGTGCTAGCAACATCGAATTGTCCGGAGAACCCGCCACCAGCGAGTCGATCAAAATCAAGTAGGACGGTGCCCCGTCTCGAATCATCGCCGGGTCGTCACTATTGAGAATTGCCGCAGACAGATTTGATGCCAATCCACCCGTGACAGACCCCATGATGCTGGCGCAACCGCTGAGCAAAAAGACACCTACGAGCGGGAACCATCCCGCAATTTTCGATGGCCGCTGATGCCGAAGATAAGGCGTATACATAAGGCGTTAGAACCTGCCGGAGCGTTGCTGCATGAAAACAATGCGGGCTGGCTAAATCAACCTTTAAACCTCGGGAACTCGCAGAGGATACCACCGCCAAGTGCATACCCCACTATACGCCTTATTCGCTAATATAGCCGGCAACAAAAAAGGGAGAGCGCAGCGTGGGAGACAATCTGATTCTGATCGAGAAGAGCCAAGGCATCGCAACGGTTACCATGAACCGGCCAGACGCGTTGAACGCCCTTTCCGGGGCACTTCGCCAAGCAATCGCCGAAACCTTTGACCAACTCCGTGAGGATGCCGAAACCAAGGTCATCATTCTTACCGGCGCTGGTCGCGCATTTACTGTGGGACTTGACCTCAAAGAGTTGGGCGGCGAAGTGGCATCTACTACGGATGACGCGATCACCGACAGGGACCTCGGTGAGGCTGTTGCGAATGTTGGGAAACCGGTTATCGGTGCGGTGAACGGCTTTGCCATTACCGGCGGCTTTGAAATAGCCCTGATGTGCGACTTTATGATCGCCAGCACCAGCGCGCGCTTCGCCGACACCCACGCACGGGTTGGCGTGGTCCCTGGTTGGGGGCTGTCGCAGCGCCTGCCGCGGCTGATCGGCATCAATCGCGCCAAAGAACTGAGCTTGACCGGTAACTACCTCGACGCGGAAACCGCCCGAGATTGGGGACTCGTCAACAAAGTCGTCAGCGACGAGGCACTGCTGCCGACCTGCCTTGAGTTGGCGAGGGATATCGTGTCCACAGAACCGGTGACCCGTGGCGAAATACGCCGGATCATGGACGAAGGCTGGAATACAACCTTGGCGGCAGGCATGGAGATCGAAAATTCTGCCAATCGCGCCCACGCCAAGTCCCAGCGACCCTCGGAGCAGGTAGCATCGCGACGGCAGCAAATTCAGAATCGAGGGCGAAGCCAGAGTGAGTAAGAGATACTCAGGAATTCTCGAAGGCTCACATCGATGAGTCGAGTGAACCGATAAGCGCTTCGGCGAGCGCGATCCAGCAGTAAAAAACGGGGAGATCAGAATGACCATCGGTGCTGGCATAGGCATTGCCAATTTTACCTTTGAGGACGGCAACGGCTTTTGGGAGTGGGTTGATCTGTGCGACAGCGGAGGGGTGGACTCGATTTGGCAGAGCGACCGCATCATCGAAAAGACACCGAATCTGGAAACCATGAGCGTGATGGCTGCTCTAGCCGGCGGCAGCAAGCGCCTGAAGTTTGGCATGAACGTGGCCAGCATGGCTCTGCGTGACCCGGTGCTGATGGCGAAGGCCTGCGCTACCATTGACGTGCTGTCTAACGGTCGGCTGCTGCCAGCCTTCGGCGTGGGCAGCGCGCTCTCCCGCGACTTTACCGCCACGGGCCGAGACACCAAGGGTCGTGGCAAACGTACTGCCGAGGGGTTGCAGATCATGGCGCGATTGTGGTCTGAGGATAATGTGAACTTTGACGGCGAGTACTACCGCCTTGAAGACGCCACCATCGCGCCCAAGCCAATGCAACGCCCCATGCCGCTTTGGGTTGGAGGATCTGCTGCAGCGGCCATCGAGCGTACCGCCCAATGGGGTACTGGCTGGCAGGCGGGTATTGAGAACGCCGAGCAGATTGCGCCGGTGATAGCCGCCATAAAACAGCGCACAGAAGAACTGGGCAGAAAAATTGACGACGATCACTTTGGTGCAGGCTTCGGAATTCGCTTTGGCAGTGTCGATGATCCCGTGGTTCAGCGTCACCATGCGGTACTGGAAAAACGCCTCGGCAAACAGCCTGAAGGTTACAGCGCCGTCGGCGGTGTCGAGGAGATGATGACGCTACTTGAAGATTTTCACCGCGCCGGTGCGCACAAATTTATTCTTCGGCCCATCGTCATGGGCGTGAGGGATATGATTGAGCAGACCCAACTGATGGTGGAACACCTACTGCCAGCCATCAGCGCCATGAACTCGCCCTAGCCGATAGAGCATTCCTATCAAAAATGCCCCAAGGCCTGTGCCGGAACCTCAAAGTTTCTCCAAACCCCTGGCCTGACCTACGTAGCCGCGGTTAAAGGTCGGGCTGATGGTCAGATCATTAATGCACACATGATTGGGCATTTGGGCTAGGAATTTTATCAATTCACCGCAGTCCTCGGGCTGCACCATATGAGCGCGATCCTCTTCTGAAACCGGCACCGGTCGATTATCCAGAATGGGGGTTGCTACCTCGCCGGGGCACACCGCACATGCGCGCACACCATACAGGCCCGCTTCCATATTGATACTTTCGTTCATGGCATTCATGGCGTGCTTGGCGGCGGTATAGGCTGGCCCTGTCACCACGCTGACATGTTTGCCGGCCCAGGAGGAGATATTAATAATGAGGCCCTCGCCCTGCGCCTTCATGGTCGGTAGCACGGCCTTGCAGCAATAAAAAGCGCCGTCTAGGTCGATACGAATCACAGAGTCCCAATCATCGAGACTGACGTTGTGCCAGTTTCGTTCTTTGACGTTGATTCCCGCCGAGGCCACTAGCACATCGATTCGACCGTGAGTCTGAATGATGCGCTGAGCCACTTCGGTCACCGCATCACGGTCTGCCACATCGAGAATTTCAATGCTCACAGCGTCGCCACATT
>JAYYHB010000064.1:0-4605 GCA_036157095.1 Pseudomonadota bacterium | reverse complement strand
TGTCATGGCCTATATCGTTGATGAATCAACTGGCCACACTGAAGAACTTTTGAATGCGACTGGCCAAGGCGCCGCCTCCAGCAACTGGGCGACCGTCAACAAGACCATCGAAAAAGACGGCGACTACCGCGTTGTATTCGTCGGAGGGGTTCGCAGCGATAAGGAAGTAACCTTTGAAAACGGCACGTTCGAGAACGGTGCCGCGGGTGATACATCGATCCCCGGCTGGACGACGTACACCCAGCAGTTACGACTCGGAGGGCTTGATACGGTAGCAGGTCAGCCGACACCCGGTGATACAATTTTTCCCGGAACGGTCATTAATGCAGCACCCCACGACGGAGCCGCACCGTCCAACGCAACGTATACAGCGAAGCTCTCTAACAACAGCCCTGATGGCAACGGCCTTTCTGTGCAACTGCAGTCCACGGGAGTCACCGTGCAGGGCTATGGTATTTTGCACGGTCCCTACTTGGTCAGTAATGATGCGATAACGCTCAAGCCGGGCGACAGCGTGAGCTTTGACTGGCAGGCCACCGGCGGTTCGGATGCTTACGATGTTATCGGATACCTTGTTGATGAAAGCACGGGTGAGGTGCAGGAATTGCTTAATGAAACCGGCGCAACAGGGAATGCGAGTACGAATTGGGCGACGGTCACGCAAACCGTGAGCAAACAAGGCAGCTATAAATTTGTCTTTGTGGCTGGTACTTGGGACGCAAGTGGCGGAACGGCCGCTGGCGCAAATTTATACGTAGACAACGTGGTCGTGGATTCCAGCGAGCAAATTGTGCAGGCCGACGCTGCACTGCGAATTGATGAAGTCGTCATCACTAAGGACACAGCCAATATCGATGAGCAGGAATTGATCAAACTGATCGATCGCTTGTACGGGTTCGAAGAGGACGGCGGACGAGTTTATGACTTCCAGCGTATCGGAAACCGCATTGAGATCGATTCAAAGCCCATCGTTGCCAAGTTGGAAAGCGTTAACTCTATTGACGTACGAACCAATACCGGCGCCAATTCCGCTTTGACGATATTGGATCAGGCTCTAGCGTTCTCTGCTGACCGGCAAGCGGATGTGGGCGCAGTGTCCAAGTCGGTAGACTTTCGCATGGAGCGTCTGCTTGACCGTTCGTTGCAAATGGAGGCCGCTAAGGGCCGCATCTTCGATGCGGACTTTGCCTTAGAAAGTGCGCTGCTGGCCAAGGAAGAAATGATTAAACAGCTTGCGGGCTTTGTGCTCACCAACACCAATGAGATCCTCAGATCGACGCTAAATTTGTTGCGCTAGTTCTGCGTGCTTCATCTGTTGCGCGAGACATGCTGACGATCAGTGCAATCTAAAGCGACGCGAGTCGTCTCCGAATGTTTTGCGCGAATAGCTTCAGGGGTTTGCGCAGCGCTGTAAAACATTTTCTAGCTTCACAGGTGTTTGCAAATTTAAAGCGCCAAACGCTGGAGGATCAGTGGTACCGGTAATCTTAGAAAGGCCAAAACAATAAACTTAGGCGTCGGAATCCTCCACTCAATGGGACTAGCGCAGTAAAGTAAGGAAACTCAATGAATCAA
This sequence comes from Pseudomonadota bacterium, assembly GCA_036157095.1. Classification (GTDB taxonomy): domain Bacteria; phylum Pseudomonadota; class Gammaproteobacteria; order Pseudomonadales; family Azotimanducaceae; genus UBA4421. The sequence continues at coordinate 3,030 of JAYYHB010000064.1, read as the reverse complement.
GTGGTCGAGGCGGTAGACTAAAGGATGCGAGAGGGCTTGTTGGAATGGCCAATCAGGCCAACAGAAAGCAGGTCACCTGACTTATGAAGCACAGGATGTTGGTAAACGATTTGGTTGCCTGAAGACAAAGCTAGGCTATGGGCCGCTGCACGTGTTTCACTCGATTTGTAAAACAGTCACCACATGTTTTGACCAAGCTCTGGTACCTGAAGATGTTAGCGCCGACATAGTAGGGCATAAATAGAACACTATGACTTACGGCTTTTACTCCGGTGGTATTTCAGTGGAGCAGTGCAAATAAGCATTTGATGATATGTAACAGCTAATGCTGCGTGGAGAAGCTTGAGCTAAGGTACGGCTGTTCAGTGGAGACAAGAAGTAAATGAGAAACTTTAGACGCTTGGTGCTGGGGGTAGTGTTGTTGTCTATGACTGGTGTCAGCAGGGGTGACCCTTGTTCAATGCCAGCGCCTTCTCAGTGTTCTAATGTTGGTTGCGTAACGGAAACTATGCGCTCATGTCGGTCGCGATCTGAAGTTAAGAGAGTTAGTGAAACATCGGCCTGGAAGGAAAACATAAATATTTGCCTGCGCCGACTCTCATCAAGCCAATCAGAGGGGCCTACAGTTGATGCTGTCTTGGCGGCGTCAATTACCTGTCGCAATAAAGAGGCTTTCAAGACTTAAAGTACATCATCACTGATCTAATCATGACACTGATATGCTGTTGGTTAGAACGAGGCCTAAGGAAACAATAATGGAGGCAGCGGAACCCTTTATTTTAATGGCCCTAATTTTAGTTGGTGGCGGCCTTTTCCTCGCAAATGCAGGCAAGTGTTCGAAATGTGGCAATTTGCTGCATAGTTTTTCCCACGTCAAAGAAATGAACGGCTAAAAGGGAGAGGCGCGCTACGTTTGCAAAAATGCGGACTCCGACACGTTTCAGGGTGTGTGCGTAATAATGGTCATGTGAATCGGTTCGGAGGAGGTTCAGGGCACATTGATTCGGGCGGCAATTATCATGACCACTCGCACGCATCAGGAAGTCTTGGAGGAGACAGCGGCGTCGGTGGTAGCGGTGAATAAAAACATGAAACACATCAACACGGGTTTGCTTTTGTCACTGATGAGTACTGTTGGTTGAAAAAGAAAACGTTCAGCCATGTTTTACTTAGGAGGAAAGTTGCATGAACGACCTAGTCGATCTTCCCCTTTTGACTCAAGCCTTAGATACGGCCAGACAAGAGTACACCAGAGACAATCCAGCAAGCGCCGCCGCCTTCGAACAGGCAAAGGCTTCGGGTATCGCCGGAGGTACTAATAGAGCTTCAATTTTTTACGCCCCTTTTCCTCTTACATTTATCGATGCGAACGCAGCGACCGCAACGACCGCCGACGGGCAGCGAATAACTGATTTCCTTGGTAATTTCACGGCAGGATTATTTGGCTTTTCGCCGCAGCCCGTAATTGACGCTGTCTCACGAGCAATGGCTCATGGTCACGCGTTAGGAGGGGCACCCAACAAGATCGAGGCGAAGGTCGCCAGCACCTTTATTGATCGCTTTAAAGCCATGGAAATGGTTCGTTTCAGCAATACCGGCTCTGAGGCAAATACCTACGCTATCAATACTGCGCGCGCTGTCACTGGTCGCTCTACGATACTCATGTATGAGGGTGCTTATCACGGCGCATGGATTCACGGCGCCGATTTAGCTTTAGACACACCCTACCAAAAAATCTACGTCCCTTACGGAGATGCCAATCAAATCTGCAAAGCGATAAAAGACAATGCGTCGCATCTAGCTGCGTTCATCATGGAACCGGTGATGGTCAATCCATGGATTTACTTAAAAAAAGTGGCGCCAGCGCCATACCTGAAGCAGATACGAAAAGCTTGCTCCGAAGCTGGGTGTGCGTTGATCTTCGATGAGGTGATGACTTCACGTCTCGCTCCGGGGGGCGCTCAGGAATTAGTGGGAATCGCGCCAGATCTGACCACTTTTGGTAAATATTTCGGCGGGGGTTTGCCTTTTGGCGGTTTTGGGGGCAAGCGCGACTGGATGGAGCGCCATGATCCTTCTCATGCTTTAACGATTAATAGTGGTGGTACCTTTAACCAAAACGCTCTGTCATTAGCGGCTGTTGATGCAGTGCTTTCTTCTCTTTGGAGTCCAGCGCAATGCCGCGAACATAATTCGAATGCTGACAGGTTTCGAGACCAAGTGAACGCATTACTGAGAGCCCTGGATTTACCCTGTCAGGCTTGTGGAAGCGGTAGCTTGATAACGCTGATTTGGCAGCGTCGACCAGTAATTCGCGATGCCGCGTGCGAAGGCGAACGACAAGTGCTGGATGTTGCAAAACACAAAGCGGTATCAGACGCTGCGCAATTATTTTGGTTCTATATGTTGAAAGAGCACGACATTTTGGCTGGCAGCCCACGGGTAAACTCCTTAACCCTGCCAATTGTACTGGAGCCGAATGACTATCAGAACTTTCTCATTGGTATTGAAGGATTTTCAGTGACGTATGCTGCCGAACTTAAGCAACTAAGCAAGGTTACGAGCTAGCGCCGTCATTAAGTCAGCTAGAATAAAGCAGTATCGAGCCCCACTGGAGAAAATTTGGGGCTGCCAAAAAAAACTTGTAATTAGCGACACAAATGAAACACCCATCACAGGTTTGCTTTTGACACTCATGAGAACTCTTTACCTCAAAAAACCTCAACTTTTTCCTAAAGTTTCTCCAAACGGCACCGACACCCTTTCAAAGCGGCAAGTTTTTGCCGGTTTTGAACAATAGTGGCGAGGGTCTGCCACTCTGAATAAAAATTTAGCTGACCTTCTGAATGCTTTGGAGGGGTCCTAAACAGGATTAAGGATCGGCTTGTACTTTGACGTAAGGAGTCAACGTATGAGCTTGGTCGTCAATACCAATATTGGATCTTTAAACGCGCAACGTTCTCTGGCGTCCTCTAGCAATGAGCTAGCAACCGCCATGGAGCGCCTTTCTTCTGGTAAGAAAATCAATTC
>JAYYHB010000063.1:0-3135 GCA_036157095.1 Pseudomonadota bacterium | reverse complement strand
CTGGGAAAGCGACATGCTGCTGCAGGGGCTTTACCAACGCGCTGCCACTAATCCGCGCATTCAATGTCGAATTAAGTGGACACCGAACACTGTGGTGATGTGGGATAACCGAAGCGTACAGCACCGTGCGATTTTGGATTACGCTGGTTTTGCCCGGTATGGGGAACGTGTGTCCGTATTGGATCGCGAAAGGCCGAGGGCGTTTCAACTTACTTAATCACGGCTACCGCCAATCCTCGTTTAACTCCCGAACCAACTCCGCCGCAGTCTGCGGTCGTAAACGAGGATCCTTACTCAAGCACTGCATTGCCAGTGCCTCGAGTCTCTTTGGAATGGGAAACTGACTGATCGAGCTTGGCGTGACAGGGATGTCTTCTAAGGCGCTACGTTTCAGCTCCGCCATTGATTCTCCAACCGCTGGGTTTTCACCGCACAAAATTTCGTAGAGCACCGAACCCACGCTGAACACATCAGCGCGGCCGTCAATGCCTGTGTCTCGTTGGATTTGCTCCGGCGACATATAGCAGATGCTGCCCTGCAGCTTGCCGCGACCGGTCATAGTTTTTCCGCTGCCACCTACTTTTTCGTCTTCGTTATGTGCTTCTGCATCGGTACCGTCGGGATGCCAAACCTTGGCTAAGCCCCAATCAAGCAACAAAACCTCACCGTATGGGCCTACCAAAATATTCTCAGGTTTCACATCGCGGTGGATCACGCCATGAGTATGGGCATACTGCAGCGCCTGGGCGATTTGCACCAATACCTCTATGAGCTGAGAAAGGTCGTAGCGCTCACGATAGTCCAATACTTCACGCAGTGTGTAGCCATGCACCAGCTTCATAGTGAAATAGAGTTTGCCCTTACTGTCTCGGCCGATTTCATAGGTAGGCACGGTATTCGGGTGCTGCAGCAGTGCCGAGACACGTGCTTCTCTCAGCAGCCGCTGCTGTTCGATCGGGTCATTTGCGAGCTCAGACCGCAAAGTTTTGTAACAGACGACGCGGGAAAGATGCAGGTCTTTGCAGGACATGATCAGCGATTTGCCGCCCCGCGCGATGGTTTTGAAGTAAGCGTAGCGGGTGCGGTAATTGATGGTTGCAGGCAGAGGGATATCGGTATCTTTCAGGTAGACCACATCGTAGGGGGCCGAAGTATTCTCTTCTGCACGTTCAACCAGTCCTGCACGCTGCGGAAACTTGATCACGTTTTGCTCACCCATATGCCCTAGCAAAGAAGCCCCAGCTTATAACGGTGTTTTCTGCCGCGGTAGCAGTGTGGGGGACAAAAAAGTTAGCTATTTAACAGCGACGCATTTTAACTGCGTTGATATGCTTACTCACTCCCGAACGAATCCATTTTTGTGCAACCGAATACCGAACATGGTCAGGAGATAGCATGGCTTCGAGGCGCCCGCCTCATATCGTCTATTGACGCTTTGAATGCACCTGAGGACCAAAAAACGTGGCTCCACCTGACCACCTCTGTGACCAAAAAGTTGCAGCAGACTTTTCAGACTAAACCGGGGCTGAGGCTGTTGGACGAGCGCGTGGAGAACGGCAACCCTTGGGAGCGGGAGCTTCTACTCACAAAACAAGACGTCTTTGCACGTCACATCGCCCTGACCATCGAAGAGGAACCTATCGTACTTGCAAGATCAGTGACCACCCTGGGCAGGGGTATGGATGCATTGACTAAGCTGAACACTCGACCGCTAGCAGAACTGCTGTTCGAGGAACCTCAGTGGAAGCGCCAGTCGGTCACAAGGTATCTAGCCCTGCAAGGCGGAGCGCAAGGTCGTGGCTGTGTCTGGCATAACCGCGACTCTGGCATTGTTCTGATCGTCCAGGAGTTCTTTTTGGACTCGCTGTTCACAAAGATTCGCAGCGCAGTCTAATTTCGTTTTACAGATCTAGTGGTAGCATCCCTATGAGTTCAACAGCGAGGGGAGCTGCCATGCCGCGTTTTATCGATTTGTCCGTATCCATCGACAATAACGAACACAGTGATCATCCCGGCGGTAGTCCGAAGGTGACTTATCGCAAACATGCGGAGACGGCCAATGGTCTCGCTCACTTTTTTCCGGGTTTACAGCCCTCAGATTTACCTAACAGCGAGGGCTGGGCGGTAGAGACCGTTACCCTATCGACCCATAACGGCACCCACATGGATGCGCCTTGGCACTTTCACTCCACCACCAACAACGGTGCCGATCCCGCGCCCTCCATCGATGAAACACCACTCGACTACTGCTTTAGACCCGGGGTCAAACTCGACTTTCGACACTTCGAGGACGGCTATCTGGTTAGCGCCGCAGACATCGAAGCCGAGCTTGCACGCATCCAGCACGAGCTTCAGCCCTTCGACATTGTGCTGGTCAACACCCGGGCAGGGTCGGTCTATGCGGAACCCGGTTACGTGGATGCGGGCTGCGGTATGGGCCGGGAAGCCACCATGTATCTGACAGAGCGCGGCGTACGCGTCGTTGGCACCGACGGTTGGTCATGGGATGCACCTTTTAATCACACAGCAAAAAAATGGGCAGAGAACCCAGATCCCAGCATGATCTGGGAAGGCCACAAAGCCGGCCGAGAAATACCCTATTGGCAGATGGAAAAGCTACATAACTTGGAGTCGTTGCCCGATCACGGTTTTACCGTCGCCTGCTTTCCCGTGAAAATCGCCAATGCAAGCGCAGGCTGGACCCGATGTGTTGCACTCATCGATGACTAATAGACCTGCCGTACCTCGACCTTTCCCTTTAAACACGATGTCTGGCTTTGACTCATGGGCAAAGCGGCCACCATTTGCAGTGGCCGCATTTAAGACGGTTTTTTTAGGAGATATCCATTGGTATCAGGCACTAAATCGGCGTCGGCGCCACCAAATAGCCAGACATAGGACAAATAACACAGGCGTTAGGGCCGCCAGCCCAAGACTCAACAAAAATTTAGGGCGGTTACGCAGACCCTTGCTCAACACCGTTTGGCCCTGATTATAGTCCTCGGCTACAGGCAGCACCCCACGGTCCGCCGCCCACGCATCATAGGAGGCTAGCATCAAAGCGAAACGCTCTGGCTCACTCGCGCTCAAATCTTGGCTCTCGGTAGGGTCGTTTTCTAGATTGAATAGCTGCCA
>JAYYHB010000062.1:0-6848 GCA_036157095.1 Pseudomonadota bacterium | reverse complement strand
TCCAACACAAAAAGGCCACCCATGATTAGAAGCACGATCTCGTGACGGACGATGATCGCCAGCAGGCCAAGCGCCGCTCCCAGGGCAAGCGCGCCCACGTCGCCCATGAAAATCTGAGCGGGATAGGTGTTAAACCAAAGGAACCCCAACCCAGCGCCGATCAGCGCACCGCAGAAAACCGAGAGTTCCCCGGCATGGGCAATATAGGGAATTTGCAGATACGCGGAGAACTCGATATTGCCCGTAACATAGGCGATCAAGCCAAGCGCAGCTCCAACCATTACCGCAGGAAGGATGGCCAAGCCGTCCAGCCCGTCAGTTAGATTTACAGCGTTGCTCATACCCACGATCATCAAATAGCCAAGCAGAATAAAGCCCGCACCCAAGGGCAGGGCAATATCCTTGAAAAAAGGCACGTAGAGCGCAGTTTGAGCTGGCACACTGGCGGTGTTGTAAAGGTAGAGGACGGCGGCAAGTGCAAAAAAAGACTGCCAAAAATACTTCCAGCGGGCTGCCAGCCCGTCAGAGGACCTGCGCGATATCTTCAAATAGTCGTCAATCCAGCCAATCAGCCCAAAGGCCATGGTCACGGCCAAGACCAGCCAAACGTAGCGGTTTGTCAGATCACCCCACAAGAGAGTCGTTACTGAAATGATGATCAGGATAAGCGCACCTCCCATGGTCGGCGTGCCTGCCTTGCTAAAATGCGACGCGGGTCCATCGTCGCGAACCTGCTGACCAATTTGTGACTGCGTTAACCAGCTGATCATGCGCGGTCCAATCAGCAAAGAGAACGCGAGTGCGGTCACTACGCTCACCATGGTGCGTAAAGTCAAATACTGAAACACGCCGAACCCACTGACATACTCAGACAAGTATTGTGTTAGCCAAAGCAGCACTAGGCGTTCTCCTTCATAAATTCTCGAACCACTTCCGCATCACTAAATGGGTACTTGGTACCAGCAATCTCCTGAGTACTCTCATGTCCCTTTCCAGCAATCAGGATGACATCCTCAGGTCCAGCGGACTGTATCGCCTGTGCAATAGCACCTGCACGGTTTTGCTCAACGCAAACCGAACGCTGCTGCTGCGTTGTGAGGCCGCTCAACATATCCCGCAAAATCGCCTCGGGATCCTCGTCTCTTGGGTTATCGCTGGTAAACCATGCACGATCAGCCCATCGAGCGACAACACGCGCTATTTCCGGCCGCTTGCCTTGTTCACGATTGCCCCCGCAACCAACAATACAAATCAGCTGTTTCGGGGACAGTTTGCTGAGCGCTTCAAGAACTTTGTCTAAGGCATCGGGGGTGTGGGCGTAATCAACGAGGACCTTAGGCATACCAGGGTGATCACCTGCCACCTGCAGGCGACCGGGTACCGTGCCTAACTGGCTAAGCGCGGCCTCAAGAGGCTCTAAGGAGTGTCCACAACCCAATAAAACACCGATTGCAGCAGCAACGTTGGCCACCGCGAAATCTGCCGCAATGGGTAGGGTATTATTGAGGCGCCCCCAAGGTGTTTCGAATACAACCTGCATGCCACCCGGCGCGGGAACTGCCTTCCAGGAAATATCGCCGCCAGGGCCAAAACTTACTATTTCCTCCGCACGAGCACATCTAATGAGCTTACGACCTAGTGCATCCTCGGCATTGATAACGGCAAGTTTCAATGGCCAATCGGTAAACAACTTCGTCTTGGCTTCAGCGTATTTTGCCATGGAACCGTGATAATCGAGATGATCTCGGGTCAAATTAGAAAAAACGCCAACGTCCATGTGGACAGCCTGCACCCGGTCCTGATCAAGCGCATGGGAACTAACCTCTAGCGCTACCTGTTTCATGCCCCTATGTGCCATTGCAGCTAATTGTTTTTGCAGAAACACCGGGGAAGCCGTGGTCATGGCGCTGTCGACTAAGTCTTGCGGGGTACCCCACCCCAAGGTGCCGCTGTAACCCGTCGGCACCCCCAAAAGATTGCCAAAATCCGCCAAATGATAGGCGATAGACGTCTTTCCATTGGTGCCAGTAACCCCGATACAGGTCATCTCATGAGAGGGATCTTCATAGAATGCTGCCGCCAGCGCTCCACGCTGTCGGGCGAGTTGATCCATCTGAAATGTTGGCGGCGATAGGTTGTCAAAGTGCTGAGCCTGAGAGTCGATCACAAAGGCGACGGCCCCTGCCTGCGACGCCGTCTCCATGTGCTGAAGACGAGCATCTTCATTTTTGGCACAGGCCACAAATACATCGCCCGCCGTTACGTTCAAGGATGATTCCGTCAACCCGAGGGCTTGTGGAAGGCTGCGAATCTGGCCCAGCACATGATCCATACTGTCGATTCCAGAGCGCGTCACAGTGAACTCCCGGCCAATACAGAGTCCATTGGAAGTGGATCGTTCAACATATTATCTGGCCTGACGCCGAGCAGCCGCAGGCTATGGGCAGCCACGCGGCCGAATACGGGCGCCGCGACCTTGCCGCCACTAGCGCGATCAGTATCGGGTTCGTTGACCAAGACGACCATGACAATTCTTGGGTCACTAACGGGCGCTAGGCCCGCAAACCAGGCGACATGGCGCTCGTCGTTATATCTACCATTTTCTAGTACGCGAGCCGTACCGGTTTTACCAGCGACACGGTAATCGTCAATGTCAGCATTAGTGGCCGTACCGCCACGTTGGGTAACTCGCTCCATCATGGCTATCACCTCGCGGGCATCCTCTGCATCGAAAACTTGCTGAGGTTCTGGCATACGATCTTGTTTGAGTATGCTTAACGGCAGGCGGCTGCCATGACCGGCCAGAGCAACATAGGCAGAGGCGAGCTGAAGCGGTGTCACTGTAAAGCCGTAGCCATATGCCATGGCCGTGCGCGACACACGCGATTGCATACCAACATTGCTGAATAATCCCGTCACCTCTCCTGGCAACCCGGTCCCCACATAGTCACCTAGGCCACTGCGTTGCAGCACATCGAATACCGCGTCCCTGGGTAGGTCTAGGGCCACTTTGGCGATGGCTACCTGACTGGATTTTTGAATCGCCTCTGCCAACGTAATGGTATTGAGATTAACCGGGTCTTGGATCATTTTGTTATCTACCCAGAAGTAACCGGGGGAGGTTTCAATCATGGTCTCAGACTTATACCGCCCGCTTTCCAGGGCCGCCATTGCTGTGAAGGGCTTTATGGTCGAACCGGGATTGTAAAAATCTGTCACGACGCGGTTTCGCGTGGGCTCACGTTGATTGATCGGTCCGTTGGGGTTGAACGACGGTTGGTTTACGAGCGCAAGTATTTCTCCGGATTTTACATCTACCATGATCAGCGAGCCCGACTTCGCGCCATGCCCTATAACCGAAGATTTAAGTTCGCGATACGCGATGTACTGTAGCCGGGAGTCGATACTTAAATGCAGGTCTGAACCGAAACGCGGCGCCCTACCATAGTCTAGGTCGTCGACTATGCGGCCTTCTCGATCTCGCAATACCGTTTTACTGCCGGCTTCGCCTCGCAATGAATTCTCAAAGGTAAGCTCAATACCCTCGAGTCCCATATCGTCGATATCCGTCAAACCAACTACATGAGCCGAGGATTCTCCTGCGGGATAGTAACGCCTGTACTCTGGTTCTAGAGTGATATGGGCAAGACGTAGACGACGAATTGCATCCATATGCTCCCAGCTGACGTGTCGTTTGAGGTAAAGATATCCGCGATGCGCATTGTTGCTCAGCAGCGATCGCAAAGATTCAACGTCCAGATCCAGAATCTTGCCCAGCTGTTGTAGCGCAACACTGTTGGCATCGAATCGCAGCGGATTTACCGCCACCGCAAAAACCGGCGTGCTGACGGCTAAAGCCTCGCCATTACGATCGTAGATCATACCTCGCATTGCCGGCAGACGCTTTTCGTATATCGAGCGTTTATCGCCTTCTTCCTGCAGAAAGTCACGCTCAGTGACACCCAGATACACAACCCGAACAGACAGTGCGCCTGCTATACCGCTGAAACATATGATAAACAGATAGTGGCGCCAGAAACTCAAGGCACGACCTCTTCGATGGTTTGCGGAAACTGCATACGAAGTTCTTGTGTCGCGACGGTTTCGACAGTTTGCAGGCTTGCAAAGGAGCTTCGTTCAAGAAGTAACCTGGAATACTCGGCCATTAACCTGTGCTGACGGGTTTGTAATTGATCAAGCTCGCTGTGCAAAGAGCGCATTGATTGTGCTGCCCGCACCAGGGCAAGGCCACTACTAATTAGCGAGACTGTAATCATCAGAACCACGAGCAAATGCCAGCGGGAGAATTCGTATCGCGTATCTGCCAAACCATGCGATCTAGATTTGGATGCGGTGTGAGATCTGCTTTTTGCGACATACATGGTCATGAATCAGCGCACTCGCTCAATTACGCGAAGGGTCGCGCTTCGCGACCTAGGATTCGCGTTTAACTCTGCCAACCCCGGTCTGATCGCGCCGCCCACCAAGCGCCCCGGCGTCTCCGCCAAATTGTGTCGAACTGGCAGGCGCCTGGGTAATTGAGGCGGTTGGCTGAGTTCTTTGAAGGTTCGCTTCACCTTGCGATCTTCTAAGGAGTGAAAGGAGATCACGGCGAGCCGCCCCCCAACAGACAGCGCATCGAACCCTTGTTTGAGGCCTTGATCCAATTCTTCAGTCTCTGCATTGATATGCATGCGAATGGCCTGAAACGTTCTGGTAGCCGGATGCTTTCGCAGTACTCTTTTGGGCGATGCAGCTACGCGGGCTACCAGATCAGCTAGCTCCAAGGTTGTTGCAAGAGGTCGAGCCGCGACAATTTCACGAGCGATACGCCGAGACTGACGCTCTTCACCGAATTGCCATAGCACCTTGGCAATGTCGTTCTCTTGCGCAGTGTTCAGCCAATCCGCAGCGGACTGGCCCTCAGCGGGATTCATCCGCATATCCAAGGGGCCGTCTGCGTTAAAACTAAACCCCCGGTCAGCTAGGTCAAGCTGGGGAGAGGACACGCCTAGGTCCAGTAATATTCCATCAACATGTTCGATGCCACGATGGGCCAGCACCTTGCCCAATTCGGAAAACCGCGCTTGCGCATACGTAAATCGCTGGTCTTTTGCCGCTATTTGATTGGCCGCCCTTGTCGCATCAGGGTCTCGATCTATCGCCAACAACCGATCACTGGCGGATAACCGCTGCAGCAAGTGACGGCTGTGACCGCCACGCCCAAAGGTTCCATCGACCAAGGTCCTAGAACCTTGTTGAGTGAGTGTTGCTGAGGACTCCATCGACAGCAGTAAGGCGATCACTTCATTTAATAGTACGGGTACATGGTTTGCAGGGCCCACATCGTCCGACGAAGATGCGACGGTCTGGGTTGGCGGTAAATTGGGGTTTGGGCTCATACCGATAGCCCACCAAGGGTTTCACTGTTTTCAAGCATGGCCGAAGCGCCCTGGACCCGCCAATGCTCCAGCTGCTGCTGCCAGTGGTCGGCAGCCCAGATCTCTATCTTGTTGCCCTGACCAACCAACACGAGCTTTTTGTATAGTTTCGCATAATCTCGCAGCATGGCAGGCAGCAACAGTCGCCCTGACGAATCAAGCTCCAGGTCTGTGGCGTGACCAATTAGCAGCCGCTGCAGCAAACGCGCCTGAGGATTAATGTTTGAAAGACCTTCCAGCTTTGCCTGAACTGCCTCCCATTCGTTAAGTGGGTACACCAATAGACAAGATTCACGCATGTCTATCGTCACGACAATTCGCCCTTCACTGAGCACGGCCAGGGTTTCGCGGTAACGCGCAGGTATCGCCATGCGACCCTTGGCGTCCAATGAAACACTGTTGATACCTCGAAACACAGTTTTAGCTTGCGGCGCAATGAGAGCTGAAAATCGATGGGCGAAGGCCAAAAACATATCTGCCCGGCAGCATGGCCATGTCAGCACACCTATGAACTTTGCGATTGGCTCATAACAAATGCCACGAAGGTGCGGCGCTACCGAATTGTCTGGTCGATATCCGATTGAATCGAAAAGCCTCTTGCCCTCTCGCTCTTTTTTCCTTTTGCCCCACTTTTCTCCACTTTTTCCCAAGGTTGCACACTATAGTCTCCAATCCTAGTGAGTCAACAGAAGAAACGGCACATAAGCGGCGGAAAAATAAGCACATTTTTAATAGCGCGGTGAACCCGCGCAATCACACTGAGTAAGCATAAGACTGCTGACAGACTTATCTAATGATAGCGTGGCGGAAGGAGCGAGAGTCAGCCTGTAAGCCGGGTTCTGTCGTGAACAGTCATTCATCTAGGATCGTTGTCACCGACGATCTCAAGCGGCCTACCCGGATCCAACGCGGGCAACGTCGATGGATCTCTATTTGGCCTTGCTCCAGGTGGGGTTTACCTTGCCGCGACGTGTTACCACGCGCGCGGTGCGCTCTTACCGCACCCTTTCACCCTTACCGACAAACAATGTTTGCAGGCGGTCTACTCTCTGCTGCACTTTCCGTAGGCTCGCGCCTCCCAGGCGTTACCTGGCACCCTGCCCTATGGAGCCCGGACTTTCCTCCCGCGCAACAATTGCGCCGGCGACTGCTCGGCTGACTCTCGAGGGCAGAGTACGCAGTGCCCTGGGATAGCACAAGGAGACTGCAACAACTTTAACCCGGTTTGGGCAAGGAAGAATGAGCTTGCTGAGCTAACCGCAAAGCCAGTTCGTAAGCCTCTTTTTTGCGCACGCCACAAATCTGTGCCGCCAGCTTGGCTGCCTGTGTTGGCGCTAGTTCTTTTACTAGAGCGCCCAGCACGTGAGTCAGCTGAAACTGAGCTGTCACACTTTCAGCGGCTTCTAC
>JAYYHB010000061.1:0-2879 GCA_036157095.1 Pseudomonadota bacterium | reverse complement strand
ACTAAGAGTCGGAAATGGTGCCCAGGAGAGGACTTGAACCTCCACGGGGTTGCCCCCACTAGCACCTGAAGCTAGCGTGTCTACCAATTTCACCACCTGGGCAAGCGCGATTGGATAGGGCGGCGGACTTTACTTAACTCGATAACAAGGTGTCAATCTTGACGAAACCTACCGGCCATAAATCGCCAGCCCTCTCACCGCACAGCCCGGTAAAGCTCAACGCTCGCAACTTGTTAGCCCTGTTGTCAGATGGTCAGCCGCAGTCATGGAAGTCGATTATTGCTGCCCTGGTAATTAAGGCTCCTCATGAGATCAAGCACGCTCGGCAATTACTGAAGGGCTTGATTCGACAGGGCGAGATCACTGAGCTAGATGGCCGTCACTACGCCTTGGCCAAGTCTATCGCCACCAAACAACGTTCGCGCGAAGCCGCGACATCCCGGCTGCCAGAAAGCGAATCTTTGAACGAATCTGGACAAGACAAAACGCGCGACGAGGCGCAGAACGAAATGCAGGGAAAGGTAAAGGGTTATGGAGGCAGGCTGACGGTAGATGGCCTTCCCATCGTCAGATCGCAAGATCGGCGTCGAGATATACCCAATGCCCGCCTGGGGGATACCGTGGTCTATCGCCGAGTGCAAGACAATAGCGGTCAAGCTGCTGCACTGGTGCTATCGATCAGTCAGCACAGTAGCCTTCCAGTCGTCGGTACATTAAAGCAGCGCGGTCGCTATCCGCATGTCGAGCCGATAGCTCGAAGTTTCGAGGGACGAATTGCGCTGCCAGAGGGAACGGGCAGCGCAGTGCATGGCGACGCGGTGCGCGTCGAGATTATCAATCATGATCGTTTTGGCCTGGTTGGCCGAATTCTTGATGTGATGCCAAACGCATCCGTAGTCTCCCAAGCCATCGATGCTACGTTAGAAAGCTTAAGCATTCCGCGACATTGGCCAGAGGCAGTGCCCAAAGCAGCCCAACGACTTCCTAAAACCGTTGATCCGAAACAGCATCAGGATCGACACGACATCACAGATCTGCCCTTAGTGACGATTGATGGCGCCACCGCCAAGGATTTCGACGATGCCGTATTTGCCCAGGCCCTCGGTGGGCAAAAAGGCTGGCGGCTGGTTGTGGCCATCGCCGATGTGGCCAATTATGTGAAGCCGCGATCTGCGTTAGATGCCGAAGCTGCCGAACGCACCACGTCGGTCTACCTGCCTGGCCATGTCGTACCCATGCTGCCCGAGGTCATTTCAAACGAGCTGTGTTCGCTCAAACCCAACGTACATCGCTTGGCCTTGGTGTGCGACATGCAGGTGTCGCGCAAGGGCATCGTTCGGGCATACACCTTCTATAACGCCCTAATTCGATCTCACGGTCGACTGACCTATGAAGAGGTCCAGGCATATATCGATCACCAGGCGGCGTTGCCGTGCCAAGACGCGGATCGCGCTGCCGTGAACAAATCCGTAGTGGCATTGACGGAAGTACACAAGGCGTTTCGTTATGCTAAGGACGAGCGCGGCGGATTGGATTTCGACAGCCGCCAAGGCGTTATCGACATTGAACAAGGCCACGTTACGGGCGTGCTGCAAGTTGCCAGATTGCAGGCGCACCAGATCATCGAGGAGGCCATGATCAACGCCAACGTCTGCGCGGCAGCCTTTATCGAAGCCAACGACAGTCGCTCGCTCTACCGACTACACGAAGCCCCAGATGTGCTCAAGCTCGAAACTTTGCGCGCAGACTTGATGGCCGTAGGTCTAAAACTGCCGGACGGGGTGCCCAATTCTAAGACCTATCAAACCCTGCTACGGGAAATCGCAAATAAAACTCAAGGTTGGCTGTACCAGCAACTGGTGCTGCGCAGCATGAAGCAGGCGGTCTATGGGCCGAACAACGTTGGCCACTTTGGTCTTGGGCTGGAGCGCTACATGCATTTCACCAGCCCCATACGACGCTACCCGGACTTGCTCGTACATCGCGCCATTAAGTCCATTTTGCAGGGCAAAACCAATCGAGGTGGTTGGGTACCCTCCATTGAACAGCTTGGCGACCTCGGTGAGCATTGCTCGACTAACGAACGGCGCGCCGAATCCGCTGGCTGGACGGTAGAGGCCTGGCTTAAGTGTGACTTGGTAAAGCAGCATCTCGGTGAACAGCTTCCCGGCACCATCGCTGGTGTGACGGAATTCGGTCTCTTCGTAGATCTTGACGGTTTCTTTGTGCAGGGTCTGCTACATATATCCGACTTAGGGCACGACTACTTTCGATACGATTCTCGTAAGCAAAGCTTGACGGGTGATCGTAGCGGCAAGCGATTTACCCTGGGAGAGCCCCTACTGGTCACCGTCGCCAATGTCGAACCGCCCCAAGGTAAAATTGAGCTGCAGCTGGTGATATCGCAGAAGAAGCCGGGCAAGCAAAAGTCTGCGATTTCGACGAAAAATACCCGGACCAAAAAAGCCCCGTCCGACACGAGAGGCAAGGAACTCTCGAAGAACGACACGACAGCAAAGAAGAAAAAGCAGACGACGCCCAAGGCCATCAAACGGCGTAAGAGAAAGACCGATGGATGAGGTGATTGGCATTCAGGCTGTGCGCGCAGCGCTGCGGGACACGCCGAGCCTGGCGCGAAGCCTGTACTTGATTAAGGGGCGCCGCGATGCGCGTTTCAACGAGTTGATCGGCATGGCGCGGGAATCTGGGGTGCGTTATCAGGTAATGGATGAAGCTTGGTTCAAACGGCGAGTTATTGGGGGAGCCCACCAAGGTGTGCTGCTGGAATGCCACACGCGCCAGTTGGCCGACGAAAAGACCCTGCAGCAGCGCTGGACAGAGTTGGGGCCGACCCCCTTGATACTGGTGCTCGACAGCAT
>JAYYHB010000060.1:0-4927 GCA_036157095.1 Pseudomonadota bacterium | reverse complement strand
GAGGCCTACGGTTTTGCCGGTCCAGATATTGATGGAGAACTGATTGGCTTGGGGTGGGCGTGCTGGCAGGCCCTGGGAATCGAAACCATGGTGACCCTTGAAATTAACACCCTGGGTTCCAGCGAAGCGCGTCAGCGATACCGAAATGCACTTGTGGACTATCTGATGCCAAAGTCCGAGCTGCTTGATGATGACAGCCGGCGACGCCTAGATACGAATCCCATGCGTATATTGGACAGCAAGAATCCGGCGACCCAGGTTCTTCTTGAGAAGGCACCGAAGCTGCCAGATTTTGTCGATGCCCAGAGTCTTGATCACTACGAAGGCCTCAAGCAGCTCCTAGCGGCAATGCAAATTCCCTATCAAGAGAACCCAAACCTGGTAAGAGGCCTCGATTACTACACACACACGGTATTTGAGTGGACGACGCAAGATCTAGGCTCCCAGGGCGCCGTGTGTGCTGGCGGGCGTTATGATGGTTTGGTCGAGCGCCTAGGTGGGCGACCAACCCCCGCGGTGGGTTTTGCGATCGGGCTAGATCGAGTGGTGCTACTGCATGAACTCTCTGAGGCAAATGCCAAGGCCCCAGGGCAAGACAGATCTGCCGATATTTATGTTTGCGTGACGCAGCCGGACTGCAGTAGTGCCGCTCTTGTGGTGGCCAATGCGCTGCGCCAAGCGTTGCCGAAACGACGAGTGCGACAGCACATGGGTGGCGGCAACCTTAAGAAGCAGCTGAAAAAAGCTGACGCCTGTGGTGCAGATGTTGCTATTTTGATCGAGAGCGACGGGCTCGACCAGCAAACGCTAACAATAAAGCATTTGCGCGATGCGAACATAGGGCAGGAAACACTTGCTTTCGATGCGGGCATCGCCCGTTTGCAGCAATATTAGGTCTCAGAGCTCAAAATCACCGGCACAAGCCATGAAGGTCGGTTCATGTTCGCTGCCAGGCCAAGAAAGATGCGCGCGCTGGGACGGTAAGGGTATAAGTCGACAAGATCTGTGACAAAATACATCCCGCAAAATTTGGCGGCCGAACGCGTTACGACGCGTTGATGGCGTAATTGGAACTACGGTAAGCGAAAGATTAGGGACAACCAGTGTCTGAATATATCAGCGATGAAGAACAGATGAATCGCTTTAGTGAGTGGTGGAACGAGCATGGGACATCGCTTCTCATTGCGGTAGGTTTAGCCATCGCCAGTATCGTTGGCTGGAACTTTTATTCCGATAATCGTCAACAGAACATCGAAGCCAGTACTGCGCTCTACGCCGAGTATGTCGATGCCGCGGCGGAGGCGAAAGCAGCTATCGCGCAGCGAATTAAGGCCGAGTTCCCTGGTACAAGCGTGCATTCCTTAGTTGCGCTTGATGAAGCGAAGAAAGCTGCTGACGATGAAAATCTGGACGCGGCGATCCAGGCCTTGGTGGAAGCTCGCGATGCTGCGCCTGATGCACTGCTTGCTGAGCTCGCCATGATTCGTTTGGCCAAGGTTCAGTATGCCCAGGGCGATGCCGCAAAGGCACTGCAAACACTGCAAGGCATACGCAATCTGGGGTATCAGTCATGGGCATTGGAACTGACAGGCGATATCTATTTAGCAGAGGGCAATACCGAGCAGGCCTTCGCCGCTTACACCAGCGCGTTGGACAGCCTGAAGGGTGATGCCAACAGGCCGCTGCTGGAGATTAAGCGAGACAACGCTGCCCCGGCGGACGGTGAGTTTACGGTGTTTTCCCAGCCGTTGAATCAAGCTTTAAAACGGGCCCGCGAAACATTGGCAACAGACGAATCTGCGCAAGAGGAATCTGCGCCAGAGGAATAAGACAATCACGATGAAGAACACACAAGGTCGCCCGAACAGCCGATATGACGCATGGCATCGCCTGCCTCTCTCGCTGATCATGGTTACGCTTTTCAGTGGATGCGCGGCATTTTCGTGGATCCCCGGTATTGGCGATGACGACGACAAAGAGAACACCGACCCTGCAAAACTTGTGGACTTTGACGCCGAGGTCGACATCAAGCGCCAATGGAAAGTCAAAGTAGGGGATGGGCTGGGTAAAAAGTACATTCGGCTGCAACCTTCGATAGCCGCTGAACGCATCGTCGCGGCAGATGCCTATGGCACGGTTGCAGCCTTCGATCGATTTTCCGGTCAGAAAATATGGCAGCAAAAAATCGGTGAGGAAGAGCGACGCGTCTCCGGTCTCGGCCGATTTCTTGATCGCAGCGATGGCGGATTCGTCAGTGGTGGCGTTGGCGTTGGCGAGGGTCTAGTACTGCTCGGCACAACTCGCGGCAATGTAATCGCGCTAGCATTGAGTGATGGAAGCGAACTATGGCGCACCTATGTAGGTTCGGAAATTGGTGCCATGCCCGTCGCCGCCCAAGGACGAGTGTTTGCTCAGACAATTGATGGCGAACTTCTGGCTCTGGATGCTGATACTGGCGAGCAGCTCTGGTCTTATTCCAGTCAGGTGCCGCTACTAACGCTGCGTGGCACCAGCACGCCGGTAACGTCAAGAGATACCGTCTATGCAGGTTTTGCCAGCGGCAAAGTCGTAGGCTTACGTGCGAGCAACGGTGAACCGATTTGGGATCAACGCATCATGCTCCCTGAGGGACGCTCTGAGTTGGAGCGGATCGTTGACGTAGATGCGGCGCCGCTACTAGTTGGTGGCGACGTTTATGCCCAAGCCTATCAAGGTCGCATGATGCGCATCGCTGCCAGAGACGGCCGGCCAAGATGGGAAGCGGAGGTGTCGAGTTTTCAAAACCTCGCAGAAGGCTACAGCCAAATTTACGCCGTCGAAGAAAAAGATACCGTCACCGCAGTGGCGCAAAGCAGAGGCGACGTGGTTTGGCAGCATGATCTATTGGCCAGGCGCAGCCTTACGGCCCCCTTGGCTTTCTCAAACTACGTCGTCGTCGGCGATGCAGAGGGGTATCTGCACGTAATGGCGCAGCGTGATGGTCGCATGATGGGTAGAACAAAGGTTGGCGGCAAAGGTTTGCGTACGCCCTTTACCCTGGCCGACGGCACAATCTACGTACTAGATAACGCTGGTGGTCTGCACGCCTATAGTGTTTCGATGAGGTAGCCTTGTTGCCTACCATCGCCCTGGTGGGCCGCCCCAATGTTGGCAAGTCGACACTTTTTAACAAGCTTACCCATTCCCGCGATGCGTTGGTGGCTGATGTTCCCGGCCTGACGCGTGATCGTCGATACGGTCGCATCGAGATGTTGGAGTCTCAGGTTACCCTGATTGATACCGGGGGACTGTTCGGTGAACACGTTCTCGCCGACGAATTAACCGGTCAGACCCTGCTGGCAGTCGACGAAGCCGATCTCGTGCTTTTGCTGCTCGACGGCCGCGATGGAGTGACTGCCTCGGATGAGGAAGTCGTCACTCACCTGCGCAAAAGCAATGTCGCCTTTTTGCCTGTTATAAACAAAATCGACGGCCTGAATGAAGATCAGGTCATTTCCGATTTCGTGCGCTTCGGATTTTCAGAGTATGCGCTAATTTCGGCGAGTCATAACCGCGGTCTTAAAAAACTTCGAGAGGCCATCGCGGAAAAACTGTCTTTACTGGAAATGCCACTTTCGTCCGATCTGAGGGACGAACCCGCGGGTATCCGAGTCGCGGTCGTCGGCCGCCCCAATGTGGGTAAATCAACCTTGGTGAATCGCCTGATCGGTGAAGAGCGTCAGGTAGTGTTCGACATGCCCGGTACCACCAAGGACGCAATTGATATCCCGTTTAACAAGGACGGCACGGATTTTGTGCTGATCGACACTGCCGGTGTGCGCCGCAAAGGTAAGGTGTCGGAAATCACTGAAAAATTTTCCGTTGTCAAAGCTCTGCAGGCCATGGAGCGCGCCCACGTTGTGATACTGGTGATTGATGGCTCTGAAGGCCTGGTGGAGCAGGACCTGCACGTACTGGACTACGCGCTAGAGGCCGGAGCCGGCATGGTCATTGCGGTGAATAAATGGGATGGTCTCTCTCAAGAGGAGCGAGAGCGGGTAAAAACCGCCCTCGATAGGCGCCTTAACTTCGTTCCCTGGGTGCCGCTGCGAACCATCTCCGCACTCCACGGTAGCGGGGTTGGCAAACTCCTCGGACGGGCAGAGCAGGTTTATCGCGTGGGCCTTTTCGACGTGTCTACCTCCCTGCTGACTCGCTTGGTGCGCAACATGGTTGCTGCCCATCCGACGCCGTCCGTGCGCGGTCGATCGATCAAGATCAAGGTAGCCACACGTGCGGGCGCGCATCCCCCCCGGATCGTCGTACATGGAAACCAGCTTGGATCTTTACCAACAAGTTACCAGCGTTTCTTGGAAAACGGATTCCGAGAAGCGCTTGACCTTGTTGGCAATCCAGTAAAACTCGAGTTCCGAGATTCCGACAACCCATTTGCCAGTAAACGTAATGTTCTGACCCAACGTCAGCTAGATCGGCGCAAACGCAGCATCAAACACCGCAAGAAGTCGAAAAAGTAGCGACGTTTAGGATTCGGGGAACAGCTCAGCCATCATCGACTGAGGATCAACTCGATAGCCATTTAGACTGACTGACCAATGCAAGTGTGGGCCGGTTGCTCGTCCGGTGGCACCGACCAAGCCAATCACGTCACCCTGCTCTACTAGCTCGCCCTCATTGATCAGGGACGCACTTAGGTGACAGTACATGGTCACCAGCCCTTGTCCATGATCGAGAAAAATCGTTTTACCGTTGTAGTACAGATCATCTACCAGGATTACTTCGCCGGCCGCTGGCGCGCTAATCTCGGTGCCCGAGGGGGCCGCAATATCTAATCCACTGTGCGGATTGCGTGCCTGACCGTTAAAAAAACGACGATGGCCAAAGAGGCTACTGATACGGCCCTGCAGCGGCTGAATAAATCCAGAAGTTG
>JAYYHB010000059.1:0-3775 GCA_036157095.1 Pseudomonadota bacterium | reverse complement strand
ACTTTGCAGAAAGGGTCGCCGCTTATTGGCCAGAGTTCGCGGGCCAAGACAGAGACAAAGGTAAGCTGACGGTGTCGGATGTGATGCGACACGAAGCGGGCCTTGCCTCTCTCAATGTCACGCTCTCACCAGAGCAACTTTCCACAACGGGCCTCAAGCAAAATGCAGTCGGTAGGGTATTTGAGCAGCACTCCCTGAGTTTTCCCCAAGCTAGCGGGTCGCCGCGGGAATATCACGCGATTACCCGGGGTTGGATAGCCAACGAGATATT
This sequence comes from Pseudomonadota bacterium, assembly GCA_036157095.1. GTDB lineage: Bacteria > Pseudomonadota > Gammaproteobacteria > Pseudomonadales > Azotimanducaceae > UBA4421. Next base: position 3,504 of record JAYYHB010000059.1, on the reverse strand, counting down.
CCGTCGTATAGAGCCATCGGGCAGAACCATGGGGGAGTTTCTGCGTGCAGAAATTAGTCAGCCTCTCGGCGTCGATGTTTACTTTGATCTGAACGCGGACCAGGCTCACAACGTTTGTCGCGTCAAGGCCCGTAAATTGGTACCGCAGCTGCTCGACAGCATCGTGCCAGGTTCCCAGGCCCGTCGTATCGGTCTGACACCTCGGGAATTATTTGCCCGAGGCCGTCGTATTTTGCCGGCGATACGTCGACCGCACGTTTTCCTCAAAACAATACCCATGTCAGGCATGAAGGAAGAAGGATTCGGCGTATTTGATTCGGCCGGTTGGCTGCAGGCACAAACGCCCTCTGCTGGCGCTAAATGCTCCGCAAGAGGTCTGGCCAAGCTGGCGGCGGTCTTAGCGAATGGCGGCAGTGCTCTTGGCCACCAATTGCTCACAGAATCAGGCTGCGCGGCGCTTCATGCAGAGCCGATCGAGCGCAAAATGACGTTTATGGATAACCGCTTCACTCAGGCTGGCCTTGCGCTTTTTGACGACGCCGATGGCGCAAAGGGGCCTCTGGAAGCGGGCATGAATTGCGGCAGAGACGGATTTTATGGCTGGATGGGTCTTGGTGGCTCAGTCTTTCAGTGGCATCCGCAGAAGCGTATTGGTTTTGCCTATGTGCCTACTGCGCTGAATCCCATTGATCTGTTCAATGAGCGGGGCAAATCGTATCAAAAGGCCGTCGTTTTATGTCTCGAAGATGCTTCTTGATTAGGGATTTTTCAGCGGTTCAGAGCAGTTTTCTGCTAGGTTAGTCGGCTTCTGGAACGAAGAATTGGAGGCGCCGCCCGTGAGCGACCCCTATGATCTAAAGCCTCATATACGAACCGTAAAAGACTATCCCATAGCGGGCGTGGAGTTTCGTGACATCACTAGTTTGCTCGAGACGCCCGCGGCCTTTGTGACCGCCTGCAACGCAATGACCAATATCTGTCGAGATTTTCAGCCCACGACAGTGGTCGCCATAGAGAGCCGGGGCTTTATTTTTGCCGGACCGATGGCTCATGAGCTTAGCCTGCCATTCGTGTTGGCACGTAAGCCGGGTAAATTGCCGAACGCCGCTTTCAGTCGATCGTTCGATTTGGAATATGGCAGCACAGCTCTAGAGATTCAGAAAAACACCGCCATCGGCAGCCAAGACCGAGTCGTGATCGTGGACGACTTGATCGCCACCGGAGGTACGGCCATGGGTTGTGCTGAGTTACTCAACGAGGATTTCGGTGTGCCAAAGGAAAGTATTTTAGTGACCGCGCTTATCAACCTGCCCGCGCTTCAGGGTAGTGCGGCCATTCACGCTGCGGGTTATCAAGCCCAAACGATTATTGCCTACGACTAGCTGCCCTGGTTAAGCCTACCTGAGCGATCTCTTTTTGAGCCAATGGCCGTCATTAAGGCGTTAATGCTCGCCAGCGGTAGTTTGGGCGTTCGGTCAAAGTACAGCAGCCCATTGATCTCTTGTTGAATGTCTGTGAGCTGGGTCCAGACAAATCCCTGCAGGCTGCCTGCTGTGTCAATCATGTCAGTAATTTTTCGGATGTGCTGCTCAAGGGCCTCTTCACTCTGGGGGATGTCGCCATAGCTGAAATCGCTGTCGCTGTAGCGGCCAAAGCCAATGCCGCCACACTCGGTGAGTAAAATGGGTAAGCCTGCAACTGCTGCCGCTGGCAATGCGCCGACTCTTTCGTGACCACCATATTCGTCTGTTACAGACTTGCTTGGGTCTGCAATCAACTCGTCCAAGCGCGTGGCGACGTCGCGATTTTCAAAATACAGGTGTAGGGTCCACAGATCACCGGAGGAAAACTCCCAGCCATCATTGCCCACCACACATCGTGATGAATCCAGAGCCTTGGTAAGACCGACAATGCCATCAACGAAGGCGCGCTGGACGGGACGCACCGCCTGATGCCAAACACCCCATGACTCGTTAAAGGGAACCCAGGCCATGACGCAGGGATGGCCTCGATCCCGTTTGACCAGATCGATCCACTCGCTCGTCAAGGCTTCAACCAGTTCGGTGGAGAAGATTCTGCCCGAGGGCATTTCTGCCCAAACTAAAAGACCCAGCTTGTCCGCCCAATAGAGGTAGCGCGGATCCTCGGCCTTTTGGTGTTTACGGGCACAGTTAAAGCCCATGGCGAGGGTCAGTTCGACGTCGCGGCGAATATCGTCGTCGGTCAGCGCTGTGTACCAGCCTTCAGGAAAATAACCCTGATCGAGCACTCCGCGCAGATACAGCGGTTGTTCGTTTAAACGCAGCGCACCGCCCGCAGTGGAGATTTCTCTCAGTCCCACATAGCTCTTCACCGTATCGATTTCGTTGGCTTGATGATTTGTCAGTTTGAGGCTTACGTCGTACAGATGTGGCATATCAGGCGACCAGAGTTGCGGGTGCTCGATGACAAAGCGTAGTCGCGTCTCAGAGCGCGCGTTTGTCTTTGCACTGGCGCTGGCGATGACGCTTCCATGGTCGCTGATCGCCACCTCCAGCAGGCCATCTACTTGAGCAGAAAAACCAACCGTATAAATCAGCTCGGCAGAGGCGACCTTGTACTCAAAGGCGGTGGATTCGATGCAGACCATCGGTAGTGGCTCTAGCCAAATGGTTTGCCAAATGCCGGTGACGCTGTCGTAGTCAATTGGCCATCGGGTGGTGCCAGCCTGTTTGCCGCGGGGCTGTGTCCAAGACAGTGAGTCTTCCACCCGCACGGTAATGCGGTTGATGCCGTCTATCAGTGCGTGACCAATGTCGAAGCCGAAGGGCGCGTAGCCGCCTCGATGCTGGCCTACTTCTTGTCCGTTGATAAAAACACGTGTCCAATGGTCGCAGGCGCCAATTCGCAGCATTACCCGTTTGTTCCAATCGGCGGGAATGACAAACTCACGTTCGTACCAAACAACGTCGGCGGGGGCAGAATCGTGAATCTCGGAAGCAGCTGACTCCACGGCATAAGGCACGACGATATCCACTGGGTTGGGCAATCCTGCGGCGAACCACCCCAGGGACATGCCGAGATTGTCAGCGTCCATCTGGAAGGACCATGTGCCGTTTAGATTCAACCAGGCTTCCCGCATTAGCAAGGGACGGGGGTATTCGGGTCTTGGTATGTCGGTCTCTGGGTTTTGCATCTTCAATAAGCCCCTGCGTTATGATTGAGATAGGGCATGCGAAGCGATGTAAGCGCCCGCATTAAAGCTCCGATGGTGAAATAGTGGATGTCAACGGCGAAACCAGTTCCTAATGAAGTCAGAGAAGCTACCACAACAGCATGTGCATCAGGATCTTCCCGACGTAGTTCGCAAACACCTCGTCTCGCCATGGTTGCGTCCAGTGCCTGCTCACACGGCCCGAGCTTTCGCGGCCGTACGGGATGTGGTCGAGGCATCGACTAAACCGCTGATATTAGATTCCTGCTGCGGCACTGGTGATAGCACCAAGTATTTGGCTTCTCGGTTTC
>JAYYHB010000058.1:0-14826 GCA_036157095.1 Pseudomonadota bacterium | reverse complement strand
GACTCCACTGCGGCTCGCGTACCGATATCCGAATCCTCCAAAGCCCAACACTCGGCCGATTCTTTGCCCAGTTTTGCGGCGGCCAGCAAATACGGGTCTGGAGCAGGCTTCGGGTTACGCACATCTTCGACGCACACCAAGTGTGCAAAATACTGGCGAATGCCGCAGTCGCTGAGCGACGACTCGCAGATCTCTCGTTGGTTCGAGGTGGCAACCGCCATAGCAATATCAAGCCGCTTTAGACGCTGCAGCAATTCGGCGATGCCGGGTCGCAGCCCGATCGGCGTGGAATCTCGGATAACGAAAAAATTCGCCGTCCAGGCTCGCTGCAGTTCTTCCGTGTCTAAACCCTTACCGTAGGCATCGACAAGAATGTCTTTGGTCTTGGCAAAGGTGGTACCCAAGCAGCGATCGTAGACGAACGCGTTAAATTCGAAGCCCACCTCGACAATCGCCTTGGCGAAAGCTTCTCTCGCCGGACCCTCGGTATCCAGAAGTGTGCCGTCCATATCAAAAACCACCCCGGAGGGTCGCTCTCGTTGCTCTAGATCAAGCGCCACCGGTGCGCGCAGTTGACCTAGGACACCTCCACAATTTGCTCGGCGGCAATCAGCTTGCCCTCCTGCGCTGCGTTGTGGAAGGACTCAATCTGATCGAAGTTCATATAGCGATAGATCTCGCTGGACATCGAGTCGAGCTGCTTGGCGTACTCCAGATATTCATCCGGGGTTGGCAGGCGACCCAGCACACCGCCTACCGCCGAGAGCTCCGCCGAGGCCAAGTACACATCAGCGCCATCTCCTAAGCGGTTGGGGAAGTTGCGAGTTGAAGTAGACATCACCGTCGCTCCAGCCAACACCCGGGCTTGGTTACCCATGCACAGCGAGCAGCCGGGCATTTCCGTGCGCGCGCCCACCCGTCCATAAATGTTGTAGTAGCCCTCTTCCATCAGCGTATGGGCATCCATGCGCGTCGGCGGGCAGATCCAGAAACGTGCATCCACAGAGCCCGCCTTATCTAGCAACTTACCCGCTGCGCGAAAGTGGCCGATATTGGTCATGCAGGAGCCAATGAATATCTCGTCCACCTTGGCACCAGCTACCTGGGATAACAATCGAGCATCGTCCGGGTCGTTCGGGCAGCAAACGATTGGTTCGCTGACGTCAGCGAGATCAATCTCAATGACCGCAGAGTATTCGGCGTCAGCATCCGCACTCATCAGAGACGGATTCGCCAGCCACTCTTCCATCTTCTGCACGCGACGTTCCAGGGTGCGGACATCGCCATAACCTTGGCTGATCATCCAGCGCAATAAAGTGCAGTTCGAACGCAGATATTCGGCGACCGAATCTTCCGAGAGTTTAATTGTGCATCCTGCAGCGGAACGCTCGGCCGAAGCATCAGAAAGCTCAAAGGCTTGTTCGACGGTCAGGGCGTTCAGGCCCTCAATTTCGAGGATACGGCCGGAGAAGATGTTCTTCTTGTTTTGCTTCTCAACCGTGAGCAGGCCTTCCTTAATGGCGTAGTAAGGAATCGCATGCACTAGATCGCGCAGAGTGATGCCCGGCTGCATCTCACCCTTAAAGCGCACCAGTACTGATTCCGGCATATCCAGCGGCATTACTCCGGTAGCCGCAGCGAACGCCACCAGTCCAGAGCCGCCCGGGAAAGAGATCCCCATGGGAAAGCGCGTATGCGAATCACCACCGGTACCCACAGTATCCGGCAGCAGCATGCGATTCAGCCAGCTGTGAATAATGCCGTCGCCGGGACGCAGCGAAACGCCGCCGCGATTCATGATGAAATCCGGCAGGCTGTGTTGGGTGTCAATATCGACTGGTTTCGGATAAGCAGCAGTATGGCAAAACGACTGCATCACTAAATCTGCGGAAAAACCAAGGCAGGCAAGGTCTTTCAGCTCGTCTCGAGTCATCGGCCCCGTCGTGTCCTGGGAGCCGACCGTGGTCATTTTCGGTTCGCAGTAGGTGCCGGGACGAATGCCTTCGACCCCACAGGCCTGCCCAACCATCTTCTGGGCCAAAGTATAACCTTTATCCGAGGATTCAGGTGTCGTTGGCTGACGGAATAAATCCGAAGGCGGCAAACCCATATGCTCACGAGCACGCTGGGTAAGACCACGGCCAACGATTAGGTTAATGCGTCCGTCCGCCTGAACTTCGTCCAAAATTACGTCTGACTTGAATTCAAATTCCGACAGCACTTCGCCGCTGTCGCTCAAGATCTTGCCGTCGTAGGGGCGGATCTCTATCACGTCACCAAAGCCAAGCTTTTCCACTGGGGCTTCAAAAACCAAGGCTCCGGCATCTTCCATGGTATTAAAGAAAATCGGTGCGACCTTGTCGCCAATGCAGATGCCGCCAGAGCGCTTATTGGGCACGCCAGGCATATCCTCACCAAAGAACCAAAGTACCGAGTTAGTGGCTGACTTTCGCGATGAGCCTGTGCCTACCACGTCGCCGACAAAGGCAACCTGCAGGCCGCTATCCTGCAGCGCCTTGATTTGTTCCATGGGCCCAACTTCGCCCTGAACCTCAGGTGTTAAACCCTCGCGCTGCATCTTGTACATGGCACGGGCATGCAGCGGAATATCTGGGCGTGACCAGGCATCTTGTGCTGGCGATAGATCATCCGTATTCGTCTCGCCGGTGACCTTGAACACTACTGCCTTGATGCTTTCTGGCACCGAGTCGTTTGTCGTGAACCATTCAGCGTCGGCCCACGACTGCATCACTCCCTTGGCATGAGCGTTGCCGGCGTCGGCCTTGGCGGCAACATCGTGAAAGGCGTCAAAAACTAGGATCGTGCTCTTAAGTTCCTCGGCAGCTGAGGCGGCAAGCGCCTCGTCGTCCAATAATTTTACCAAGGTCGCCACGTTGTAGCCGCCGTGCATGTTGCCGAGCAACTTCACCGCTGCGGCCGCATCGATTAGTGGTGAGCTGGCCTCGCCCGTGACTATGGCGCTCAAAAAACCCGCTTTTACGTAAGCCGCTTCGTCGACGCCCGGGGGAACGCGATTGGCAATCAAATCGAGTAGAAATTCCTCTTCGCCGGCTGGTGGAGACTTCAGCAAATCCACCAACTGAGCCGTCCATTCTGGATCCAGAGGCTTGGGTGGAATTCCCAGTTCGGCTCGTTCTTGTACCTCGGTACGGTAGGCTTCTAACACGACCTTTTACTCCTTAAACATTTCGGAAACTGGCAGAAACTCCCCCGCCAGAGAGGCGCAGATTCTACGCTAGTTCCAAGATCTTGTAGAGGCTCCCGTGCTCAAACGCCAATAGTCCACCCATCAGCAGGCTTCCCCCGCCTATCAGACGTACAAAGTACTGAGAGAGGAACCTGCCTAGCGTGTGCTATCAAGTCGCCGACCCGTCTGGGTGTCGGCTTCAAAAATGAGGATGCGCAGTTTGTCCCGCAACGTCATCGCACTATCTTCCTGCGGCATCGGAGCGGGGCGTCTTTCGAGTTGCGCCAACGACGCTCATCTTGTCGACTACTGAGCTTTCCATGCCCGCACTGTACCCTCACGACGCATATCTGCCGCACCGACCAGTCCGTCCTTTGTCACCTGAATGAGATGAATGCCGGAGTTCTCACCCTCCCGCTCCTGCACCTCGTATCCAAGGTTTTTAAGATTTGCCGCCACCTCAGCGCCGCCATCCACGCCGATCTCAACACGCACCTTGCTGCCACGGGCAATAATGTTGGGGTGATCCACCGCCTGTTGCGGGGTTAGCTGCCAGTCAAAAATTCCAAGTATGGTCTTGGCCACATAGGCGGGTATTGAGTTCCCCCCAGGGCTGCCCGTGACCAACACCAGTTCACCCGACTCGTCAAAGACCATGGTGGGCGACATGGAAGAACGCGGCCTCTTGCCGCCTGCTATCACGTTGGCTGGCAGGGGCATTTCCGCGTCATAGCCGCGGGCAAAGTCAGTCATTTCATTATTGAGCAAAAACCCGCCCACCCAACGCGCAGACCCAAAGGCTGACTCTACGGTGGCCGTAAAGCTTACAGCATTGCCCTCGCTGTCGATGAGAGAAAGGTGTGTGGTGCCGATAGGCTCCTGAGTTGTGTCGGCACCGAGTGCGGTACCGCCTAGTGGGTTGCCGTGCTTGGGCACCGCATCCGGCGCGAATCGGGCATTAGCGCGCTGCCGCAAGTACGTTTGATCGAGCAGCGCCTCAACCGGCACATCGACCCAATCCGGGTCAGCGAAAAAATGGTCTCGATCCGCATAGGCAAGGCGCTGTGCATCCACAAAATCCTGCATTTTTCCGCCAGAGCTGGCCTGCCCCCGCAGGTAGTCGTAAAGCTTCGGAACCATAATTTGCATTGCACCAGAAGAAGGCGGCGAGGCGGAGCATATCTCCAGCGCTCTAAATCCACCGCACACGACAGGCCGCACGCGCACGGCATAGCGCTCAAGATCCGAGCGCTGCAAACTGCCTGGGTCCGGCTGAGCCTGTGCCGCAGCCACAATTTGCTCTGCCAGAGCACCGCCATAGAAGGTGCCAATGCCTTCCTCGGCAAGCGCCCTCAGCGTTTTGGCATATTCTGGGTTCTTACGCAGCTGCCCAGCAATCAGCGCCTCTCCGTTGGGGTAAAAATAGTCCGCAGCGCCCGGGTTTTCATCCAGTCGCGTGAACTTCGCCACCCGCAGAAGCATTTCAGCCAGTCTGGGCGACACCTCAAACCCCATCTCGGCAAGACGAATCGCAGGCTGAAACAAACGAGACCAAGGCAAGCGCCCATGCTGTTCATGGGCCTTTCTATACAGGGCCACCACGCCGGGCACACCCACGGACTTGCCGCTTTGCCACGCCTGTAGGTAAGGCATGGACTCCGCGTCTTGCATGAACATGTCCGCCGATGCTTCGGCAGGGGCGGTTTCGCGACCGTCGTAGAAAGTTGTTGCTTTCTTAGCCCGCTCAAAAACCAGCATAAAGCCGCCGCCACCAATACCCGAGCTTTGCGGCTCAACAAGGCCCAAGACCAAGTGAGCGGCAATCGCCGCATCCACCACATGTCCGCCCTCCGCCAAAATCTCGATGGCCGCATCCGTTGCATAGGGATTGGCAACAGACGCCATGGCGCCATGAGGCCAAGGATCGGAGTCGGAGCTGGCATTTTGGGCTGAGCAGGAGAAAACCGAGGTGCCGATCAAAATTACGGCGAATAACCGAACTAACATAGGTGCTCGTTTTACGTTTTAACGGAACAAAAGAGTAGCATGCCAAGGCACGACGACACGGATATCCGAATCAAATCCTATGCACTTCAGCAAACCCAAGGATCTGGAAAAAATCCGGCGCATCGCGCTGAACAGCCAAGGCCTCATTGGCAGCGCGCCATTCGGCATGGGCCTTGGTGGCGCTGAGGCAGCGATACATCACTTAAGCTACATTCAGCTTGACAGCATTTCGGTGATCGAACGCGCCCATAATCACATCTGGCGCAGCCGCGTACCCAACTTCAAACCTGAACAAAGCAACCAACTGCTAGAAAGCGCCACGGTCTTTGAATACTGGGCACATGCAGCGGCCTATCTGCCCATGGGCGAATACCGTTACTACCTCGCAGACAAAGCCGCAGTTCGCGCCGGCACCCTGCGCAAAGGCTACCCACGCGATCGCAAACTGATGAAGCAGGTACTGAAGCAAGTCGCCGATGAAGGACCGCTGGCATCTAAGGATCTTGAAGACCGCCGCACCAAGAGCAATGGCTGGTGGGACTGGAAACCCGCCAAAAAAGCCATTGAAGCACTCTACCTAGAGGGCGAGCTTATGATTTGCTCTCGAGCAGGATTCCAAAAAACCTACGACCTGGCCGAGCGCGTACTACCCAAGGGTGTGGACACCACGCTGCCAACGACTCAAGAGCGTGCCAGCCACATGCTCGACCAGCAGCTAGCCTGCCATGGGCTAGTGAGCGCTTTAGGTGCCACCTATGGACGACGCGATGCGGCGCTACGCAAAGCGATGAAGACCGAGCTGGACAAGCGACACAGCATCGGAGAGTTGATCTCAGTCACACTTCCCAACGGCAGCGAGTACCACATTCAACCTCAACAGCTAGACCAACCCATGAAACGACTCGATAACCAGCTGAAGATCCTGTCGCCCTTCGACAACGCAGTAATTCAGCGCAAGCGCCTGATTGACCTGTTTAGCTTCGACTATCAGCTGGAATGCTACGTGCCAGAGCCCAAGCGTAAGTATGGCTACTTGGCTCTGCCCCTACTCTACCAAGGTAAGTTCGTCGGGCGCATGGACTGCAAGGCGCATCGCGCGGAAAAAGTGTTGGAGATAAAGGCTGCGTTTTTTGAGGAAAATTGTGCAACCCCAGCCGTGAGCGATGCCCTTGCTGCGGCGTTGCCTGACTTTGCCAAGTTTCAGGGATGCACAGATGTTCGAGTGAAGCGTGTGCAGCCAAAGGGATTACAAACTCTGTTGAAGGAAGCGGTCGCAGCGCGGTTTTGACTCCAGAAAAATATTAATGGTGCGAAGGTTCGATAAACTGGCTCTAACAACTCGCCCGAAAGGCGTTTCGATACAGGCAAAATTGATGTTCTGGGTTCGCATCACTTTGCATCTACGGCCGCGCAGTAGAATTTCGTAAAATCCTAAATTCCTCGGTGCGTGCAACCACACCAAAGCTGAGCAACCACAAAGTTTCGCAGCCCAGCGCCTGGGCCAAGGTTCGACCGAAGCCAAGCTCAACGAACTGCTGACCGATAAGAGTTAATCGTGTGGTACTCGATACCAATGTTTTGATCAGCGCCCTGCCTTCCTATCAAGTGGCCGCCCGCAAAACCCTCGATATCGTCCGCAACCACGGCACTCTTATCTTCTCAGAGGAACCTTTTACCGAGCTACTAACAAGTTTGTATCGACCAAAATTCGACCCCTACGTCACCGACAATCAACGCAGCGAATACTAAGCGAACCTGATCGATATGTCTAAGTGGATCGCGATTCAAAACCGCGCGATGGGTTGCCGAGATTCCGATGACGACAACTTCCTGGAAACCGCGCTTATTAGCGATGCCGATGCCCTGATTAGCGGCGATAGTGTTTTGCCGGTGCTTGAACAAATCGGCTCGATCCCAATACTCTCGGTTGCTGGTTTTCTATCGAACTTTTCGTGGTAAGAATTATCCTCGGCGAGTCTATACTCCGCCCCCTACATTACCCACAGAGAATCCATGAGCCTTGTCCGCTGCGACAACTTATCCATCCACTTTGGTGATCGCGCCATTTTGTCTGACGCAGATTTTTCCATCGAACCCAACGAGCGGGTGTGTCTGATTGGTCGCAATGGCGCGGGTAAATCTACGCTGCTAAAGATCATTACCGGTGAGGTGCTGCCAGACAGCGGTGCGGTTCAATATCAAGACAACTTGCGGGTCAGCGTGCTGGAGCAGTCGCTGCCGGATGCCGAGGCTTTAAGCGTTCGCGAGATTGTCGCCCAGGGGCTAGACGCACAAAGTGATTTGATCGCCGACTTTACCGAGCTTAGCAACACTGCCCAAAGCAACGAAGATTTTAAACGCCTTGAAGAGATGCAGTCACGCATCGACGCTCTGGGCGGTTGGCAGCCTGAGCTGCAGGTGGAAGCCATCATCACTCAGCTGGCCCTGCCTGCAGAGTCTTTGCTCAGTGAACTCTCCGGTGGCTGGCGACGCCGGGTGGCTCTGGCGAAAGCCTTGGTCAGTAAACCCGACGTGCTGCTGCTCGACGAGCCAACCAACCACCTCGACATTGCTACCATCGAATGGCTGGAGCACGAAGTGCACGGCTATAAAGGCAGCGTGATCTTCATTACCCACGACCGGGCGTTCTTACAAAAACTGGCCACCCGCATTGTCGAGATCGACCGCGGACGCATCATCAGTTGGCCCGGCGACTACGCCAATTACCTTCGGTTAAAAGAACAGGCGCTTGAGGACGAGGAAACCCGCAACGCCCTTTTTGATAAGCGCCTTGCCCAGGAAGAAGCCTGGATTCGTCAAGGTATCAAGGCCAGACGCACCCGCAATGAAGGCCGTGTACGCGCGCTTAAGGCCATGCGCGATGAGCGCTCAAGGCGGTTGTCGAAGCAAGGTAAAGCCCGTATTCAAATCGCTGCCAGCGAGGAATCGGGGCGCAAAGTCATCGAGGCTCGCGCCATCACCCACGGCTATGACGGCAAGCCGCTTCTCAACAACTTCAAGCTGAAAATCATGCGCGGTGACCGTATCGGCATTATCGGCAACAACGGCGTGGGTAAAACCACGCTGCTGCGTATTTTGCTAGGCCAGCTAAAGCCAAATGCTGGCTCGGTGAAGATCGGCACGAACCTCACCATTGGCTACTTCGATCAGGCTCGCGATGGGCTGGAGTGGGATAAGAGCGTGGCGTTCAACGTGGCTAACGGCAAGGACCACATCACCATGAACGGCGGCGACCGCCACGTGATCGGCTACCTAAAAGGTTTTTTGTTCACCCCCGAGCGTGCACGTACCGCTATCAAACATCTGTCTGGCGGTGAGGTGAATCGCGTACTGCTGGCCAGGCTGTTTACCCAGACCAATAACCTAATGGTGCTGGACGAACCCACCAACGATCTCGACATTGAAATGCTCGAGGTTCTAGAAGAAAAACTGGTTGAGTACAGCGGCACGCTCATCGTGGTCAGCCATGACCGCGACTTTGTCGACAATGTCGTGACCAGCACCTTGGTCTTTGAAGAAGATAATTGCTTGATTGAGTACCAGGGCGGGTTCAGCGATTGGGCCGCACGCGGACGCAGGCTCGCGATTTTGGAACAACGGCCCGGAGGGATACCGGCTACCGCGACTGAGAAGCCTGATGCCGAAACGGCGGTTGCAGCGACTGAACCCTTATCCAACAGCGCGAGCAAGGGTTCGAGCAGAAATTCGAATAAAAGCTCGAGCAAAAAACTAAGCTATAAGCTGCAGCGCGAACTAAACGCCCTGCCAGATACCATTGCCGAACTGGAAGAAAAACTCGCGGCGTTTACCAAGCAAACCAGCGCCGCAGACTTTTATAACCAAGACTTTTCCGAAACCGAGCCAGTGCTCAAAGCGCTTGCTGAGACCCAGCAAGCCCTGGATGCCGCCACGGAGCGCTGGGTCGAGCTGGAAGAATTGCAGGGTTAAGCCTAGCGGGCGTATGCCATTAAGGCATCGTCAACTTCCACGATGCCTCCATGCTGACTGGCGAAAAACACCTTGTCGTCTTGCTCGTACATCAGCAAGCCATCCATAAATCTGACATCTGGCCCAGTTGCCGGCTCTAAGCCCGCGCCCTCGCGCATGGTGAAGATCGTCATATCGTGGGTGACGCATAAATCCAGCTGTGGTGTGCCTGCCTGAATTGCTGGTGCAGTCAGTTTGTCGAGCATAACTTCTAGCACCATGCCTACGGCCCGTTGCGGACGCATCATGGCGGATTGAGGCACTTTCCCCGCGAACCACTGGCCAACATAGTCAGCAAGACCATCGGACTTGCGTAGGCCCTTCCACATGCGAATTTGATCCAGCGCGTAGAACACGCCGAAGGCTTCTATGTCTCGTACCTTGGAGATCACGCCTCCGCGCTGCGCGGCCGCTGAGGCCTCAATGGCCAAAGCACCTGTTTCTCTGCAGCGCATTACCGGGCTGGAGTAGCCGCGCAAATTCACATCTGGCAGAGAAGCACCAAACCTTGCCGCCAAGCTGCGACCCTCTGCGGTCAGCGGGTTCTCTAAATCATGTACGTCGCGCCGATATTCCCGCGCCGAATGACGCATGAGCAGTACGCCCCGCTCCACTCCTTCTGCAAATATCGCCCGAGTCATGCGAGCACTGGCGTCGCCAAAGTCATCATCCGGCTGGTTGTAATCGATTTTCATAAGCTGCACGTGGGTGAAAACCTATAATAGTATCCTAGGGTCTCGTTTTTAGGGGAAAGACACATGGGCAGACTACAAGACCGCATTGCTGTTGTGACCGGCGCGGGCCGTGGCATCGGGCGAGAAATCGCGTTACTGATGGCCGCCGAGGGCGCAAAGGTCGTAGTGAATGACCTAGGTGCCAACACCGACGGTACCGGTGCCACCATAATCGCCGACGAGGTGGTGGCAGAAATTAAAGCCGCAGGCGGCGAAGCCGTTTCCAATACCGACTCCGTGGCCGATGTCGCCGGGGGCGAACGCATCGTTAAGACCGCCATCGATGCTTATGGCGGCATGGATATTTTGGTCAACAACGCGGGCATCTTGCGCGACCGCACTATCTTCAAAATGGAAGAGACAGACTGGGATGCGGTGCTGGCCGTGCACTTGAAAGGCCACTATTGCTGTACCCGTCCCTTTGCCAACTACATTCGCGCCGAAAACCGCACCGACTGTCGCATCATCAATTTTTCGAGTGTGTCTGGCTTGTTCGGCAACTTTGGTCAGGCCAACTACGGTGCCGCCAAGGCGGGCATTGCGGGTTTCTCCCGGGTGATCGCCTTGGAGCTAGCCAAGTATGGCTGCACGAGCAACACCATTTCACCCGGGGCGCTCACGCGCATGACCATTCCACTGCGGGAAAATCGCGGCGAGACGGTGGAAGAGTCGGACATAGAGGCAGGCGGTCCACAACATATCGCGCCTATCTGCGCGTGGCTTGCCAGTGAAGAATCTGCGGGCATTACGTCTGAGATTTTTCACGCGGCCAGAGGTGGCGTCGCGATCATGCAGCAGCCGCGCATTATCAAGCAATTCAAAAAATCCGAGGGTCTTTGGAGTCTTGATGAACTGGACCGCATCGTGCCCCAGCTGATGGAGGCGAAAAAAGCCAACATGGAGGCCGCTGATGAATTGGCCAAACCTATCTTCGATTAACGGCATCAGATCCACGGGAGAATTACATGAGTAACAAAGTTGAAGGCCTGCATCATCTCGCCCTGTGCACGGCGGATATCAAAAGCCAGATCGAATTTTTTACCGACAAGCTCGGTATGGAACTTCAGGCCCTGTACTGGATGCATGGGGTTGCGGACACATGGCACGGATTCTTGCGATTTAACGACGAAAGCTCCATAGCCTTTGTGTGCAACCCACAGATCAAGAACATTGAAGTACAGATGGGTGTTACCCACTCAGGCAACCCCGGCGCCAACAGCGCTGCGGGCACCATGCAACACCTCGCGCTGAAGGTAAAAGACCACGATGAAATGATGGCCATGCGTGACCGGTTACGTAGCAAGGGTGTGCCCGTGCTTGGGCCTCTGGATCATGGCATGTGCGTGAGCATGTATTTTGCGGGGCCAGAGAACCTGTCGCTGGAGCTGTCCTATTCCATAGAGCCGATCAATAGCGAGCAGTGGATTGACCCGGAAGTGGTGGCGCTGGCGGGTATTTCTGCCGAGGAATTGGCCCGATTCAAAAATCCTGCCGCGTTCGAGGGCAGCGGTGGCAGCGTTGAGCAGCCCGCCATCGAGGAGGCGAACACCGGCCCGCATATGACCAACTATCCACCCGGACACTACGAAGCCACCATGGGCATACCCGACGAAGTAGCATTAAACATGGTGGAGTCGAAACCACCTGTATCGGTTTAATCAGGCGGCAAATGCAACTGTGTGAGGCTACTGCAGTCACGCCAGCGTATCGAAATGGCCCAAGCGGTATTGTCCGAGGCGCAGGAAACTGGCTTTCTTACCCAGCAGTAAAGCCCGAGTCAGCAAACTACTAGAAATAACCTGCCCAACGCAGGTAAATACGATCACCACCGCCTCGGGTAATTGGCTGGCCTATTGGCAGCGCGCCGACAGAAATCGGGGCGAACTCATCGCCAGTGCCACCTGTCGAGCCAATCCACCCCAGCTGCATATTTTGATTTTGCCCAACGTCATACGCGAACTGCATCTGTAGCAAGCTGCTGCTGTCATGCAAATTCGTAATGACGGTCAACTGCTGGGTCAGCAGAGGATGCCACTCAAAACTGCCGCCCACCGCCACGTAGTCGCGCATTAGGTTGAAAAACTCTCCCCGCGCTAGGCCCGCCTGCAAATCTAAGGGCACTGACGTAAAAGGGCTAGATAGCTCGGTTAGCCCAAAGTCGTTGTGAAAGTACTCGGCGAAGGCATAAGCGGTACGGTCTCGCCACGGGAAGGCCACATCGATGTTGACAATGCCGAGCACGCCCCAATCCTCATTTTTCTCACGTTGACCGATGCCGCGACGCATGGCGATATCGCTGCGCAGTACCGCCGGTCCAACCGGAACGCGGGCACTCACACCAAAGAACTCGGCGTCATAGTGTTTCGCTGCGATGAGCTCGAATTCAACCGAGCCCGCATAGCCGTGCCATTTTGCGGCGGTACTGGCCACCTCGCTGCTTACTGAATCCTGCTCATCGCGCCGAAAAACATGCAGCAGCTGGGCGTCATGGCCGTTTTCAAACAGACGCTCAACCAGTATGAGGTCATCGCCCGCTTTGTAATCACGATCCACAGCCGTTGGCGAAAAAGGGTTGAAGGGGTCTAGGGGCTGAAAAACGATACCACTACCCCAGCTTACAGCTTGCCGCCCAACCGTCAGGGCCCATCGATCTGAACGCCACCGTGCGTTGAAGCGATCTAGCCGATGCAGACTGCGATGGCGGCTACCTTCGTTTAAGCCCTCAGTAAGGTTCAGTAGGCGCAGGTCATCACTGACCATAATTTGCTCGCCGCCCATATGCCCCAGGGACAATCCTTTGCCATACTGCACGAGTGCTGTGTGTGCTAGCTCAAACGACCAGTTACCCACCTCGCGCTCTAGCATGGTGCGCAGATCTATCGCACCGTCTTCCCTGCGGCTGCCTAGGTAAGATCGACTAAAATCGGTTGCCGGAAGGTCGGCAGTGCTCGTAAACCCTTTGAGTCGAAAGGTTAGTGATGTTTCACCCTTGGGTTGCCAACCACTTAGCCACCAAGTTCGCTCGCGGGGTTGAGCAGCCTGTTCTCCGTTTCGATAAAGCGGCAATAGCGGCTTTGCAGGCTCTTGAGTAACTGGCGCTACTCTTTGGGGGTCAGCATCCCTTTGCGGCTGGCGCGCGCGTTCTGCGGTAGTGAACGGATCAACGCCTAAATTATCTAGTACTGTCGTAGAGCCCACTTCGGCCTCCACATCGGTCAGCCAGGCGCCCTCATAGCCATTGCGCTGGGCTGTCTGCTGCAGTGCCTTTATGTCAGAAGACTCCAGGGCCAGTAGCACCACTCGGTACAAAAGCTGGCCTTCGCGGCGGGTTTGCACCATGCGAACCTCTCGCACCGGGATGATAAGGCGCTGGTCAGTCGCTGTGTTTTGCAGAGCGGTGGCGTTTTCTAACGAGGAGAAACTGCCGATGACTACAGCAGGTTCAGCCCGCACGTCTTGGCCACATCTCAGACAAAGCGAGCATACCAGGCAAAGGAACGGCCGCTTCATTGGGTTGGGCGAATTGGACTAGGCCAACTCATTGAACTAGGTAGCCATCGCGGTGTTTTGGTGTATCTCCCCGTCCATCATGGCGACTTGACGGGAGGTGTAGCCCATCACGATAGGATCGTGGGTCGCGGTCACAATGGTCATACCCTGTCGCTGATTGAGCTGCTGCAGTACCTCCAGTAGTTCTGTCGTGGTTTTCGAGTCCAGGTTGGCCGTCGGTTCATCTGCCAACAACAGCACTGGTTCGGTCACAATGGCTCGAGCAATGGCGACACGCTGTTGCTGCCCTCCGGACAATTCACCCGGGCGGCGATCGCCCAGATCGCCCAAACCCAAACTTTGCAGGGCATTGTTGGCCCGTTCTTGTCGCTCTTGGCTGGACACACCCTGCAACTGCAGAATGAATTCGACGTTCTCGCGGGCAGACAACACGGGAATCAGGTTATAGGCCTGAAAGACGAAACCCACTTTCTCTAGCCGCATCTGAGCCAACTCGCTAGCGTTCAGTGGACCTAAACTCGTGCCGCCTACGGTCACCTCGCCTGCATCAAATCCGTCTAGGCCGCCAATCACATTCAGCAGCGTCGACTTCCCGGAGCCTGACGGGCCAGCGAGACTGACAAATTCACCCGCTGTAATGGTGAGATTTGCGCCGCGCAAGGCGTACACCGGTACGCTCTCCTGCTGATAGATGCGCTGTACGTCCTGGCAGCACACAACTGGCGTATCTGATCCTGTATTGTCACTCATCGTGGTTCGTTCCAATTCTTGTGCATTTTTTGGCGTCTCAGGAACTGCCGTCTCTCGCCTTCTTAACTACCTGTTCATTGCCATCAACGGCGAAATTTTCAGCGCCCGGCGGGCCGGGAATAGGCTGGCGAAAAGTCCCACTAACATGCTTAGCCCACCAAAGAGCAGCAGGTCTTCGACGGTCAGCACGGGTTTCAAAAAGGTGCTCATACCGAATGCTTCGACACTCTCGCTAAACGCAGATAAATCGATGCCTTCGCCCAGCCCAAGTACCAGCAGCACACCGAGAATAAGACCCGCGATGACGCCTACTGCCATAATGCCTACACACTCCATGACCACCTGAATCAGCAGTAGCTGCTTGTTCATGCCCAGGGCGCGCAACATGCCCAGTTCCTGAGTGCGCTGCATTACCGTGGCGATTAACGTATTCACCAGGCCAAAGGTTAGCGCGCTCATAATGAGCATGAACCAGATCACCATGGTGGCGTCTACCACATCTACAATCTCCGCTATCTGTGGCTGCATTTGTCGCCAATCTTTAACAACCAACTGCGGATGCTGATCTCTAAGTTTCTCAGCAGCCGAGGGCCTGTCCACATCACTGAC